>JARDZR010000087.1 GCA_029240715.1 Gammaproteobacteria bacterium | reverse complement strand
CCGCAATTAGGCTCGGTCACACTCGGAGATGAAGTGGAAATAGGCGCTAATACTACTGTGGATCGAGGGGCTTTAGAAGATACTCAGATTCATAATGGGGCTAAAATCGATAATCAGGTACAAATCGCCCATAATGTTGTGATAGGCGAAAATACAGCTATTGCAGCTCAAGCAGGCATTGCCGGAAGCACTAAAATTGGCAGATACTGTTTAGTGGGGGGCGCAGCAGGTATTAACGGGCATATTAATATAGGTGATCAAGTAAGTATTACTGCCATGTCTGGAGTTTCGCATTCTTTGACTGGGCCCGGAATCTATTCAGCCTCAATGCCGGCTCGTGAGGTTAAGGAATGGAACAAAATAGTGGCACGTATCAATAGGCTTGATAAACTGACCCAGAGAGTAAAAGTGCTGGAAGCTAAATTGACTGGTCAAATGGATCAACAAGATGAATAAAATAGAAATCAATGAAATATTAAGTCTGTTGCCGCACCGTTATCCTTTTGTATTAATTGATAGGGTGCTGGATTATCAAGCGGGGCAATCTCTGAAGGCCATTAAAAACGTTACTATTAACGAACTATATTTTACCGGCCATTTCCCCAATAACCCTGTAATGCCCGGCGTGTTACAGTTAGAAGCAATGGCACAAGCTTTGGCTTTGCTTGCATTTAAAACTTTGCAGGGCAGCGGAACAGTGGTAACTGGAAAAGAAATTTTCTATTTCGCAGGAATTGACAAGGCCCGTTTCAAGCATCCGGTTGTGCCAGGCGATCAATTGGTCATTGAGATTGAAATGAGCAAACAAAAAGGCGCAATTTGGAAAGCTAAAGGCAGTGTTAAGGTAGGTGAGGAGCTGGCTTGTTCAGCAGAGCTCACAGCAGCATATATGGGAAATGGCAGTGATTGATAAAACCGCAATAATTCATCCCAGCGCTAAAATTGCTGAGGGAGTGGAAATCGGCCCCTATTCAGTGATTGGAGCTGATGTTGAAATTGGTGAGGGGACCTGGGTTGGTCCGCATGTAGTCATTAAGGGTCCGTGCAAAATCGGCAGGTCCAACAAAATATATCAGTTTGCCTCAATTGGCGACGATCCTCAGGACAAAAAGTATAAGGGCGAGCGGACTTTTTTAGAAATAGGTGATCGCAATACTATTCGTGAATGCGTGACTATTCACCGGGGAACTATCCAAGACCAGCTTTTAACTAAAATCGGTAATGACAATTTATTTATGGCATACGTCCATGTTGCGCATGACTGTGTCATTGGCAATGGTTGCGTATTTGCCAATGCTGTAGCTATCGCAGGTCATGTAAAAATTGATGACTATGTCATTATGAGCGGTATGTGCGGGGTCCATCAATTTTGCCAAATTGGTGCATATAGCTTTGTTTCAAATTCCAGTATTGTGCTAAAAGATGTTCCACCTTATGTCATGATTACGGGAGGGGTTAGCCCCACCGTCTGTGGCCTCAATGTTGAAGGCTTAAAAAGACACGGGTTTTCACCTGCAACCTTACAATGCCTGCGCCGAGCTTATAAAATTATATATCGTCAGGGTTTAAGGGCCGTTGAGGCAATTGAAGCTTTACGCGAAATGGAAGACGAATGTCCAGAAGTAAAAGCGCTGGCTGACTTCCTAGAAAAATCTGAAAGAGGCATTATTAGATAAGTTATGATTCATTCTTCCGCTTATATTGATCCCACAGCTCGTATTGATTCCAATGTTGAGATCGGCTTTAACGCCTATATCGGTCCTAATGTGGAAATAGGCACAGGGACTAAAATTTATCCGAATGCAGTCATTATGCAAAATACTAAGCTTGGTAAAGGCAATCAAGTTCATCCTTTTGCGGTATTGGGTGGTGATCCTCAAGATATTCACTTTAACAATGAACCGACTTTTTTAGAAATTGGCGATAACAATATTTTTCGAGAAGGCTCAACCGTTAACCGTGCAACGACTAAAGCAGATAGATTCACTCGAGTCGGCAATAATAATTATCTTATGGCTTATGCCCATATCGCTCATGACTGTAAGGTTGGCAATCATAATATTATGGTGAACTACTCTGGAATTTCAGGGCATGTTGAAATAGCTGATCGAGTTACAATAAGTGGCTATTGCGGAGTGCATCAATTCTCAAGGATCGGTTCATACAGCTTTTTAGTGCATTCCTGCCTAGTGGAAAAAGACGTATTACCCTATGTCATTGCCAGTTCAAGGGCTAAAAGCACAGCAACTGTCCATGGGCTCAATATCAGGGGCTTGTCGCGTAACGGCTTTTCTAAAGAAGCCATCGAAGGTTTGCGCCGCGCTTATAAAATGTTTTTTATGCAAAATTTGCCACTTGAAGAAGCAGTAGCCAATCTTCAGGGAATGGTTGCAGAATGCCCAGAGGTCCAGGCCTGGATTGATTTTATTAATGCTTCCAAACGCGGAATAGTCCGTTAAAATCACTATAAATTGCCCTTTTATCACCAGGCTTTGTTATTTGGATTTTAGGCTTTCCTCATGTATTACATATACACTCCCGGGTCCTAAAATCCAAATGCCTTGCCTGGCAATAAAATCATCAATTTATAGCATGTTCTTTGCAAAAGCATGGCTGATATCTAGCCATGATAATTGGCTGGTCGATTTAAATAATAACCTGGAACCAGCGGTCTGTTGTCAGTGCCTGGGACACAGGTGATGGTGGCATTGTGGTTGTATAGGGCAAAAACCGCATAACCTTGATCGGCTGAGTTGGGGTCATGGTAGGCATCAAAATAAAAATCATTGATGTCTTGAACTGAAAACTGAGCCTGGCCGCCTTTGTTAAATCCTTTTACCAGTTCAGCATGTACAGCTGCATAGACTTGGTCTTTGGCATCGCCGTTAGAAACCATGCAATAAAAGGGGGTGTGTTTGCTAGCATCCATGCTTTGAAAATAGAAAATTGCGATAGGCGATCCGGCAAAAGCGCTTAAACTGGTATCAAATTTAACCTTCAAAACCAATGCTGTTATTTTTCAGCTGCATGTTTAAGGTGTCCCTAGCAGTTGTAACGCCAATGCAGCCACTTCTGTTCCGGTTTTTTGCGCACCAAGTTGGGCCCTTACCCAAGCTAAATCTTTAAGCATTTGCTCGCGGTAAGTTTGATCTTCTAAAATTTGGCAGGCATGGCTTAATATATTATCCAGATTGGCATCATGTTGAATCAGTTCCGGCACAATGGTTTTGCCGGCTAAAATATTACATAGTCCGATGTGTTTGATTTTAATTAAGCGTTTAGCTAGCCAAAAGGTGAATGGGGCAGTTTTGTAAATTAATACCATGGGTGTGCTTAGAATGGCGGCTTCTAAAGTGACTGTGCCAGAGGAACAAATCACCACATCACAGGCTTCAATGGCAGCATGGCTGTTATTTTGAATAATCTGGACTTCTTTTAGATCGTGGCAATATTGATGTAGATCTTGTGAGCTTAAGGTGCTGGCAATGGGCAATAAAAATTGAGCATGAGGATAGCGAGCTTTTAAAGCCTTGGCGGTTTCGATTAAAACTGGCATTAGGCGGGAAAGCTCACTTTTACGGCTGCCGGGAAGCAGGCCGATAACGGGCCCATTCAATAAGCTCAGGTCGTTTGGCTTGGAATGAGCAGAAAAAAGCAGTGATCTAGCTGCTGCTTTGCCAATTGGAATCACCGACTCAGCTAAAGGCGAACCGACATAGGTCACAGGGATGTCCGCTTTGCTGTAAAAGCTTACCTCAAAAGGAAAAATCACGGCCATATGATCAACGGTTTGTTTAATCTTTTTAATTCGACTTTGATGCCAGGCCCAAATCTGTGGACTAATGTAATATAAGACTTTAATGCCCATTTTTTTGGCCACTTTGGCCAGTCTTAAATTAAAGCCCGGGTAGTCTACTAGTATTAATAAATCAGGTCGATGGTTTTTAAGTTGGTCCACAGCCTTGTTCCAGGCACGCTTTAAGGCGGGATAGTGCTTGATGACTTCAACTAGACCGACCACAGCAATTTCAGCTGCATCGAAAATAATATCAACGCCAGCTTCTTTCATTTTCTGTCCGCCGATGCCAACAAGTTCCAGGCCAGGCTGCTGCTGTTTTAAGGCTTTGGCAACTTCAGAAGCATGAGCATCGCCTGAAGCTTCTCCTGCGATAAAGAGGATACGGCTCATGACGGGCTGCCTTCTTTAACCAGGCGAGTAATTTCAAGCGCAGTTTGCAGGGCGGTCTTGCCGTCTTCCCCGGTAACTAAGGGAGGGGTATGGTTTTGAATAGAGCTAACAAAAGCTTTGATTTCTTCTAACAGGGCATCGGCATTTGGAGCTGTATGTTCTTCCCTTTCAATATTGGGAATGCCAGGAAACATTTCGCCCTCTCCGCGAGTACAGATGCTCACTTGCTTATTTTGTAAATCCAGAGACAAGTAGGCATCGTTTTGAAATATTCGCATTTTGCGCTCTGGTTTTAAGCTGATTCTGCTGGCAGTTACATTGGCTACGCAACCGTTCACAAAGTGGATTCTGGCGTTGGCAATATCAATTTCCTGAGTTAATACACAGGCGCCATTCGCATCAATGCTTTTAATTGAAGAGTCGACAATATGCTGGATCAAGTCAATATCATGAATCATGAGATCTAATACGACATTGACGTCTTTGTTGCGAGGGTTAAAGGGGGCAATGCGGGTTGACTCGATAAACTGCGGATGATTAATCTTGCTTCTAACGTGATTCAGGATTGGATTGAACCTTTCCAAATAACCGACCTGCAACACGCAATTTTTTGTTTTTGCCAATTTAATTAAAGTATCAGCCTCTTGTGCCGTCGTGGTAATCGGCTTTTCCATTAGAACATGGACACCATGATCTAAAAAAAACTGACCGATGCTAAAGTGAGTGGTAGTAGGGGTGACAATACTGACTGCATCTACTTTGCCTATCAGTGTTTTATAATCCGAGATGGCCTGAGTGTTTAAGGCTTTGGCAATGCCTTCGGCCCTTTCAATATTGGTATCGACTACCGCGATAAGCTCTACAGCATCTAATTGTGCATATTTTTGGGCATGGAATTCGCCCAAATAGCCGGTGCCGATTACGGCCACTTTTAATTTCATTTTATTTCACCGCATTGAGTAAATGTTTAACGATATAGTCCTGCTGAGCCTCTGTTAAAAATGGGCTCATCGGTAAACTTAGAATTTCATTGGCTACCTGTTCTGCTACAGGATAATCTCCCGCTTTAAAGCCCATCTCTTTAAAACATTCCTGTAAATGCAAAGGCATGGGATAATGAATAGCGGTGGGGACTTTATGCTCATTTAAGTACTTAACGACAGCGTCTCTGTTTTTGACTCGGATAGAATATTGAGCATAAACAGAAACTCGATCGCTTTTAATCATCGGAATGACGATATCAGAACCTTTAAGCAGTTCATTATAACGGTGGCCAAGCTTCAGTCTGGCCCTGACTTCATCGGCAAATGTTTGCATTTTTACATTCAAAATAGCGGCCTGTAAATTATCAAATCTGGCATTCATGCCGATATATTTATGGTAGTAACGGGTCGACTGCCCATGTAATCTCAGGCTATCAATTTTTTTAGCTAGAGCAGCATCGTCAGTAAAAATAGCGCCGCCATCACCATAACAGCCTAAGGGTTTGGCTGGGAAAAAGCTGGTGCAAGCGATATCGGATAAATGACAAGATTTTTGTTGGCGATATTCCGCTCCAAAGCTTTGGCAAGCATCTTCTATCACATAAATCTTATGGCCTAGCTTATTGGAATGTTGTTTGGCAATTTGATTAATTTCCTGCATATCTGCCACTTGACCATAAAGGCCTACCGGAATAATCGCTTTAGTTTTATGGCTAATACGCGCTGCAATTTTTGAGACATCGATGTTATAAGTGTCTTGCTCAATGTCCACAAAAACAGGAACGGCTTTAAATAAAGCAATGACCTCGGCTGTAGCGAAAAAGCTATAGACAGTGGTAATGACTTCATCACCCGGTTGTATGTCGATTGCCATTAAGGCAAGCATTAAAGCATCGGTGCCATTGCCGCAAGTTAAAGCATGAGTGCTTCCGGTATACTGGGAAAGTGTTTGCTCCAATTTTGTTATAGCAGGGCCCATAATAAACTGGCTGTTATTGAGCACCTCATCCATTGCTTGTTCCATCTCACTTTGCATCTGATGGTATTGTTCTTTAAGGTCAATGAAGTTAATCGGTAAAACAGTATCGGACTGCGGTAAATCATTTTCAGAGCGAACTACCTTAGCATCTATCGCTTTGGCAGATTGTTCCAATAAATAGCTGTCTATTGAATCGGACTGGCTTAAGGTTTGCGGATCGAGATAAGAAGGGGTTTTAGCAATTTTGATTTGGCTTAGCAGCTGACGCCATTGTTGATGAGCAGAGCTGGCTTTAAAGTGAGCCTCTAACTTGGGCAGTGAGCTTGCGGCAATATTCAATTTGCCTTTGCTGAGTAATTGCTCCAATTTTTGCTGACATTCTGCCGAGAGTTTGCGATCGCTTAGCCAATCGATTACCATATTGTCATCTAATAAATACCGCATAAATTTTCCTATCCTTTATACATTTTGCATATTCTACTGAATTATGCAGTGATCAGGTAGATTGATTGTAATTTATTTTAAAGGTGAAACATGATTATTATCGGCGTTGATGAAGCAGGGCGAGGCCCATTGGCGGGGCCAGTGACTGCTGCTGCAGTGATTTTACCTAGCTTTCGAAAAATCAAAGGACTTAATGACTCAAAGCTTTTAAGTATTAAGCAGCGAGAATACCTGTTTGAAAAAATTTATGATCAGGCTGAAGCTGTGGCTGTTGCTCATGCAAGTGTTTTGGAAATAGATCAATTCAATATTTTGCAGGCCAGTTTACTGGCAATGCAAAGAGCGGTGAATCAGCTTAATATAAAGGCCAATCTGGTTTTAGTGGATGGTAATGTTTGCCCTAAAATAGAAGCTGAGCAATGTTATGCTGTTATTGGAGGAGATGCTTTGGTCCCGGAAATCAGCGCTGCTTCCATCATTGCGAAAGTCAGTCGTGATAGGGAAATGCAGAGGTTGCACGAAATCTATCCGGACTATGGCTTTAACCAACATTGCGGGTATGGTACTGCTCGACACCTAGAAGCTTTAAATTTGCTTGGTGTGTGTGATATCCACCGCCGATCTTTTGCGCCAGTGCGCGAAAGACTACAGAGGAGCTAAAAGCAACCTATAAGAGCTGCTTTTATATATGTGATTACTTATAACCGGCGCCAACTTCCTGCTGAATGAACCCGAAGCCTTTGCTGGAATTAAACCATTTTACTGTGCCAATTTTACGTGTCATAGCTACATTTAACCTTTAGTCAATTTTCAAAATGCCCTAAATTAATTAGGACAGCTCCACTATACTTGCTATTGCATTGGCTGTAAAGTAATTTAGGCAAGAATTTTAAAGCTCAAGGGGGCAGGCAATGCAAAATTTAGAACCGGCATTTGTACTGCATCATTATCCCTACCAAGACCATAGTGTTTTGTTGAAGTTATTTACGCCTCACTCTGGCTTTTTAACAGCCATTGCAAAAGGTGCTAAACAGCCGAAATCTCCATGGCGTGGAGTATTACAACCTTTTTCCCCTTTATTAATTAAATGCAGAGGAAGAGGGGAGGTTTTAAGTTTAATCCAAGCCGAGCCCGCTGGTAAGCCTTATTCTTATGAGCAGCCTAATTTACTCAGTGCGTTTTATTTAAATGAGCTTTTGATGACATTTTTACAGGCCCATCATGAATACCCGGCTTTATTTTCGCATTATCACGGCACGCTTAAAAAATTAACTGAAAGCTTGTTTGAAGGAGATTTGCGTGATTTTGAACTAGACCTTTTGCAAGAACTAGGTATAGCGCCTGAGCTTACTATTGATAGTGAGTCTCAAAATGTGCAAGCACAGGCTTATTACACGATTATGCCGGGCCAATTACCGCAAAGAATAGAGTCGGGCCGTCATGCTATGCTGTTTCGCGGAGAACAGTTGCTGGCTATTCACAAAAGAGACTGGCACAATATAGAGCATTTAGCTGCAGGCAAATTAATTCTGCGCCAATGGATTCAGCATTATGCCAAAGGCAAGTCGTTTAAAAGCCGCGAACTATTCCAAAGCAAGCTTATGCAAGAGGCCAAGTCATGAAACATTCCCAAAAAATTTTATTAGGCGTAAACATTGACCATGTTGCAACTTTGCGTCAGGCAAGAGGAACTGCATACCCTGAACCCGTGCATGCTGCTTTATTGGCAGAAAATGTGGGTGCAGATAGCATTACCGTGCATTTAAGAGAAGATCGTCGACATATTCAAGACCGAGATGTGCAGTTAATTAAGCAGCTGCTTTCCATTCCGCTTAATTTTGAAATGGCTGTAACAGAAGAAATGCTACAATTTGCTGAAAGTATTAAACCTACTTATTGCTGCTTGGTCCCTGAAAAAAGAGCAGAGCTTACAACAGAAGGCGGTTTAGATATAGTGGGCCAAACAGACAGAATTCAAAAAGCGTGCCAGCGTTT
>JARDZR010000015.1 GCA_029240715.1 Gammaproteobacteria bacterium | reverse complement strand
TTAGTGCTGGTATCAGTTGCAGCATTGGTATTGTTATCCCCAAAAGTGTGCTCCCATTGTAAAGCAACGTTGAGGTTTTGCATTGGCATATAACCTACACCTAGCACGGTAGCTGGCAGCCATTTGCTTTCGCTTTCTGACACGTTGACAACAGAAATATCAGCATCTTCTTTTTGTTTAATAGCACCGGCTTTAACAAAGCCATTAAAACCATTGCTCATCAAGTAAGTGCTGGTCGCTAAAATTTGATAGCCAGAGTTTTTCACATCTAAATCTGCTGTGCTTGAAGAGCTATAGGTGGTTTTGCCAAAGTTGAGATAACCTGCTTCTGCGCCCACTAATACGTTTTGATTCAATGCATAGTCATAGCCTAAGTTAGCGCCAAAGGTGTAGTTTTTATTTGTGCTGCTAGTTGCGCTTACTGAGCTAGTGGTATAGTCCTTAGAAAATGACCAACCACCTGCCGCGCCTACATACACTCCTGACTGAGCAGTCACAGCAAAGGCATGAGCGCTTAAGCTTAAAGCTGCAACTGAAGCAGCCACTAAAGTAATACGTCTTAACATAATATTCTCCTGGTTATATTAAAAACAAGTTTAAAATAGCCCTGTAAATATAGATTCTAAATATTAAATTTGCAAATTATATTAGGAGGCCAAAATGGCGAGAGTATTAATTTAGAAGGCCGAAGTGACAGGGTTTCTCCAGTCTTTACCAAAAGCTCTTTGGCTCAGTTTGGGCCCTATGGGGGCTTGGTAGCGTTTATATTCGCTACGTTTTATTAGATGAATGACCTGAGAAACCATAGAAGGAGCAAAGCCTTTTTCGATGATTTCAGTTTCTGATAAATTGTCTTCGATATAGGCTTTTAATATGGCGTCTAATGTGGGGTAGTCAGGTAAGCTGTCTTGGTCAGTTTGGTTATGTCTGAGTTCTGCGCTTGGGGCGCGGCTTATGACTCTTTCTGGAATAACTTGGCTTTGTTTGTTACGGTATACCGCTAATTGATACACTTGAGTTTTGTAGAGGTCTTTTAGTACATTAAAACCGCCGGCCATATCCCCGTATAGAGTAGAGTAACCGACTGCCACTTCGCTTTTGTTGCTGGTTGTGAGCACCAGTTTTCCTGTTTTATTGGACAGGGCCATCAGGAGGGTTCCTCGGCAACGGGCTTGCAGATTTTCTTCGGTCAGGTCCGGTGCATGTCCTTCAAATGAAGGGCTTAAAGAATTTATCAAGCTTTCATAAATCGGTTCAATTTCAATAATTTGGTAGGAAACTTGCATGGCCTCGGCTTGTTTAATAGCATCCTCTATACTCATATCCGCAGTAAAGCGAGAAGGCATTAGTATGGCTTTTACTTTGTCAGCGCCCAAAGCATCTACTGCGATAGCTAAAGTCAGCGCTGAATCAATTCCACCGGACAGGCCAATGATGGCACCTGGAAAATGGTTTTTGTTAATATAGTCTTTGACTGCAAGTTTAAGCGCTTCATACAGCTCTGCTACAGGCTCAATAAGCGTAGCGATTTCACCGACTAAAGGCTCTACTTTTGGGCCTTGTTTGTTTAAACAAAGCAGCGAGATTTCTTCGCTGAATTGAGAAAGAGACTGGGTAATTTGACCTTGACTGTTCATGACAAAGGCCCCGCCGTCAAAAATAAGCTCATCTTGCCCACCAACTGAAGGGACATAAATGAGCGGAAGCGCTGTCTCATCTATTCTTTGTTTGGCAATGGCATGTCTTTTTATAATCTTTTGGGACACAAACGGTGAGGCATGAATGCTCAATAAAACTTCAGCTCCAGCTTGTTTAGCCAGTTGCGAAGGTTTTGCAGCCCAAATGTCTTCGCAGATTAACAAGCCAAATTTTATCCCGCCGCTGTTAAAAACTAAGGCTTGCTGCCCCTCTGTAAAATAACGTTTTTCATCAAACACACTGTTGTTAGGCAGGATCTGTTTGTCATAAAACTGCTGGATTTTGCCATTTTGAATAATACAGGCTGAATTAAATAGCTTATCTTCTGAATATCTTGGGTAACCTAGCACCACGTCAATGCCATTTACATGTTGGCAGATATGGTCTAAAGCTTTGGCAACTCGCTCTTTGCAGGCGTGATTAAATAACAGATCTTCCGGGGGGTAGCCGCTAAGGCTAAGCTCACTAAATACAATCATATCAGCATTTAATTCATCTCGAGCATAAGAAATAGCCTCGATCATTTGTTTAGCGTTGCTTTCTATTCCGCCGATTAAATGTTTAAGTTGAGCTATGGCAAGTTTCATAATATTCCCGCATTTTAAAAATAGGAAATATTATACCGCCTTATATCACGACGGTATATTACATAATATTGAAAGATCGCTTTAGGCGTAATGATGCCACTTTCTACTGAGAAAATTGTAAGAATTGATTTCAGGAGAGAAAAACAAATGGGATTTGTCTTCTTCGACTTCACAGGTTTTATCTGAACGTAGTTCAACACCATAGCGGCGGGCCCATTTACGGACAGTCCCTTGGGTCACTCCTAGTTTTGCTTGGACTTCGTTATAGCTTAAATCTTCTTCCAAGCACTTTCTTAAAAGCTCCAGGGCTGAGCAGCCAAATTTCTGTCTCACTTTATGTTCCAGGCTGCCTGTATATTGGTTTGCCATCGCTATCTCCTTAAGAATACTACTAATAAAGTAATAAGACCTAAGGGATATTGTATGGGGCAAACCTTAAGGTTTCCTTAAGAGCAGCTTAATAAATTGCTTTTTATGGCTAAATCTTGTTGCGCCAGTGTTTTGAGCCTGCTAGGTCGCTTGTATGCTGCGTTAGCAAGAGCTCAGCTGCCTAGCTTAGCAATCCCATGCCTAGTTAATAGAGGGTTTCTGCCAATAAAGCGGCTTTATTTAAGCGCCTGCTGGAAAGTTTTTGTTCAATATGGCTTGAGAGTTTTTCGCCAAATCAGGTAAGCCAAGAGCCTGGTAAGACTCAACCATCACCTCTAAAGCACCTTGAACTGCAGGGGTTTGGGGGAAATTAAGCAATACAACCTGTGCCCTATTTGCCGCAGCAACGTAGGCTTTTCTCTGTAGATAGAAGTTTGCTACGTTAAGTTGGTACTGTGCTAGGGTGTTGTTAAGATACATCATCCGGCGACGTGCATCTTGGCTATAGGGGCTGTTGGGGTAGCCTACAACGACCTGGTTAAAGCTATGAAAAGCGGTGCTGTAGTTATCTGGATTATGCTGGGCCATATCATAAGGCAGGCGACGCTGTAAAAAGCCACGGCCATTTTCAAAGTCAACCACTCCGGTCATGTAATAAGCATAAGCAACATTGGGGTCGGTTGGATAGAGATGAATATAGCGGTCAGCAGAGGTCAGGGCTAATGCTGCCTGATCATTTTTATAATAAGCATAAATTAAAGCCAGATCACCTTTTTGGCTGTATTGTTCAAAAGGATACTGAGAATCAAGTGACTGATAAGCAGTGATAGCGTCATTGTAATCATTCTTATGCAGATAAGCCTGCCCTTTAGCATAAATATAGTCTGGGCTGTCGCCAATATAAGGGTCTGGTTTAGTTCCAGAACTGCATGCAGTTAATAAAAGGCTAGAGCAAATCAGTGCTAAAAGAGTTCTTTTCATAGTCTCATCTTAATCAATCAAATTTCGCTATTGTAGCGCCCTAAAGCTTCGGGGTCGACTACTTTATAATACTTTTGTATCATGAATAGCTCAATAGATCGAAGACAAATTCATTTAAATGTGCTGATTAACAAAGCCAGCTTTAAAAAGGTAAAGGGTATAATGACAATTATAAAAGCTTCTGCAATAGTCCCACAAGAACTGGCTGGTAAACGGTTGGACCAAGTTTTAGTTGAGGTGTTTCCTGGCTATTCTCGCTCTCGATTACAGTCCTGGTTAAAAGCGGAACAAATTAAAGTAGATGGGCAAAGCAAGCGAGGCAAAGATAAGGTGCTGGGAGGAGAAAGCATCTCGCTGCAGGCCGAGATTGTGGCAGAACCGGCCTGGCAGGCCGAAGCTAAAGAACTCAACATTATTTATGAGGATGATTCGCTTCTTGTCATTAACAAGCCAATTGGTTTGGTGGTACATCCTGGAGCAGGTAATACCCAAGGCACTTTGTTAAACGCTTTATTGCATCATAGTCCATGCTTGGCTGAGCTGCCTCGTGCAGGTATAGTCCATAGGTTGGATAAGGATACCAGTGGACTGATGGTAGTGGCAAAAAGCTTGCCTGCGCATCATTCTTTGGTTGAGCAATTGCAGTCTCGTTCTGTATCCCGTGAATATGAGGCCATTACAGTCGGGGTGATGACGGCAGGCTGTACTATTGATTTGCCTATCGGTCGCCATCCCACGCAAAGGCTCAAAATGGCGGTATTAGAAGAGGGTGGCAAAGAAGCCATCACTCATGTCAGGGTGCTGGAAAAATTTCGTGAACATAGCAGGGTTAGGGTCATGCTTGAAACGGGACGGACCCATCAAATCAGGGTCCATCTTTCTTATAAAAATTACCCCTTATTAGGAGATAGTGTCTATGGCCGAAGACTGATGATCCCTAAAAGCGCAAGCCCTGAGCTTGCTGAAGCCCTAAGAAGTTTTAAACATCAAGCCCTGCATGCAAGGCGCTTAAGTTTGACCCATCCTTTGACTGGAGAGGCAATGTCATGGGAAGCGGAAATTCCTGCTGACATGGCCAATATGATTCAAATGTTGCAACAAGACATGATGCATAAAAATTAGGCTGTCCGCTCAAGCTCATTTAAAAGTTTGGATTTATAAGCGGATTCCTCTATTATAGCCATAAATCAATTATAAAAGACGGTTGTATGTTTAAACCATTAGCTCTATATATCGGAATGCGCTATACCCGAGCACATAAGCGCAATCATTTTATCTCATTTATTTCTCTGGTTTCTGTCATGGGAATTGCGCTGGGAGTGGCTGTGTTAATTACTGTTTTATCGGTAATGAACGGCTTCGATGAACAGATCAAAAACCGTATATTGAGCATGGTCCCTCAGGTCACAGTCACCCAGTGGGGTGGCCAGCTTCAAGATTGGCAGGGCCTTAAAAAGCAGCTTCAAGCGATGCCTGAAATAGTCGGTATGGCCCCTGAGATCCAGGGCCAGGCTATGATGTCAAACAATAGCATGACCGCTTTTGGTATGCTGCAGGGGGTCGACCCTAGGTTGGAAAATCAGGTTTCTCCCATTGCTAGCAAAATTACTGAAGGCAGCCTCAATTCTCTGGCCCCAGGCCAATATCATATTATATTGGGACAGGACTTAGCCTCGTCTTTAGGTGTGGGGATCGGAGATAAAGTGACGGTCTATGTTCCTAAAACCACACTTTCGGTGGCTGGGATTTTACCTCGGTTAAAACAATTTACGGTAACGGGTATATTTGTTACAGGTTATCAATATGACAGCTCCTATGCTTTGATTAATCTGCAGGATGCGGCCACTTTACTGATGATGGGAAATAACGTATCTGGCCTTCAGCTTAAATTAAGCGATTTGTTTTTAGCCCCTCAAGTGGTGTCAGAGTTGAACAATACTTTGCCTTCTAATTATCAGACCTTTAGCTGGATTGATGAAAACAGTAATTTTTTTCAGGCTTTGGCCATGGAGAAAATGATGATGTTTTTGATTTTGGTACTGATTATTGCGGTGGCTGCTTTTAATATGCTGTCATCACTCGTTATGATGGTGACTGATAAGCAAGCCGATATTGCTATTTTAAGGACAATTGGCGCCAGTTCTAGAAATATCATTGCCATATTTATGGTGCAAGGTGCATTAACCGGGCTATTTGGCACTTTGCTTGGCATGGTGCTTGGCGTTATTTTATCTTTAAACGTGACGGCATTGGTCAATGAAGTTCAAAACTTGCTGCACGTGCAGTTTTTAAGTTCCAGCGTGTATTATATTAACTTTTTGCCTTCTGAATTAGTGGCAAGTGATGTGCTGCATGTCTGCCTGGTGGCTTTTGGCTTAAGTTTATTAGCAACTATTTACCCTGCTTGGCGCGCTTCAAAGATTAAACCGGCGGAGGCGTTGCGCTATGAGTAGTATTTTACGATGCGAGAAATTAAGCAAAACCTATATAGAAGGTAAAATGCGAACACCTGTTTTGCATGAGCTGAGTTTTTCAATTCAAGCCAAAGAAAGAGTGGCAATAGTCGGAAGCTCAGGGTCCGGTAAAAGCACGCTTTTGCATATTTTGGGGGGTCTAGACCAGCCAAGCTCCGGCGAGGTTTGGGTAAACGATCAGCCTCTATCTAAAATGAGCGATAATGAATTAAGCTCAATGCGCAATCACTATCTGGGTTTTATCTATCAGTTTCATCACTTATTAGCAGAATTTACTGCCTTAGAAAATGTGTCTATGCCATTGTTGCTGCGTAAGATGCCGGTCAAATTAGCACAAGAACAGGCAGCTTCAGTTTTAAAAGCAGTCGGGCTTGAACATAGGCTATATCATAGACCTTCAGAATTATCGGGAGGGGAAAGACAAAGGACTGCAATTGCCAGGGCCTTGGTAACTCAACCTCTGTGTATATTGGCAGATGAGCCGACAGGGAATTTAGATCGGCATAATGCTGAAGAGATTTACCGGCTGATGCTCGAATTGAATCAGGAATTTTCAACCAGCCTGCTGATTGTTACCCATGATTACAATCTTGCAGCTAAAATGGATAGGGTATTAAGTATTCAAGACGGCATTATTGAGTAGTTCTGTATAGAGCATAAAAGAGGGTTAAGTAATGTTTGAAGTAATTAAACAATGGTTTTTTAAAAACTTCTCTGATCCAGAAGCTTCTATATTATTAATAGCCTTGGTGTTGAGCTTTTTAGTTATCATGTTGTTTGGAAAAATATTAGCCCCATTACTTATCGGCGTGGTTTTGGCCTATCTGCTGGAAATCATCGTCAGCCGTTTGCAACGGTTTTTCAAACTGCCAAGATGGATGGCGGTAAGCATTGTGTACGGTCTTTTTGTCAGTATGTTGATATTGGCTGTAATAGGCCTATTGCCGCTTTTATATAAGCAATTTGCTCAGCTTTTAGATGAATTGCCCCAAATCACCACTCAGCTGCATCAATCCTTGGCAGGTTTGCCAGCTCGCTATCCTGCCTTTGTATCCGATAAAATGGTGCAGGATATTATGAACAATGCTCAGTTTAGCCCGAATAATTTTGTAAACTATGGGAAGACTCTGATCAATATTTCAGTGGCTTCCATTCCCAGTATTGTAACTTGGATGGTATATGTTTTCTTGGTGCCTTTGCTGGTGTTTTTCTTCTTAAAGGATAAGAAGCAACTGGTAACCTGGAGTGAGCATTATATGCCAACTCAACGCGGACTTATTATTGAAGTTTGGCATGAAATGCGCTCACAATTAGCCCGTTATGTCAGAGGGAAATTTATTGAGCTGCTTATTGTAGGGGTCGCTTCCTTTCTAGTCTTTAGAGCATTTGGTCTTAACTATGCGCCATTGTTGGCCAGTTTGGTCGGTCTGTCGGTGATTGTCCCTTATGTCGGATTTATAGTGGTTACTCTTCCTGTGGCCGTAGTAGGCGTTTTGCAATGGGGCATCAACACTGAATTTCTGTGTATGTTTGGAGTTTACCTGTTTATCCAGCTGTTGGATGCCAATGTTTTAGTGCCTTTACTGTTTTCAGAAGCAGTTAACTTGCACCCGGTGGCGATTATTGTTGCTGTTTTGTTTTTCGGCGGAATTTGGGGCTTCTGGGGCTTGTTTTTTGCCATTCCTTTAGCAACTTTGGTTAAAGCAGTCATCAATGCCTGGGGGCGTCACAGCAAGCAATCCTTAAATCTCCCAAGCCCACAATCATAAGCCTATTTTGCATAGAGCGTGTAAGACTTGTTCCAATAAGGTTGATAGCCTAATGGAACGGCTTTGCTTGCATGAGAAACAATATACTGATGCGCTTTTTGTAAAAACTGTTTGTTATCAGGCATACCGTCCCCATCTCCATTAGCACTGTAGATAACACACCAATGAGAAGATTGAGAGAGCAGCTGAATTACTGAATCGCTGTTAAAACTTAGATTTTCAGGATAGAAAGTATTTTGGCTGACCCAAGATTGATTATAGGGGGCCAGCCTTTTAAAAAGGTAATAGCTGATAGGATTATCATAAAAACTCAAAAAAAGCTTATCTTGACAGTTCTGGGCATAATAAGCTGTTTGCATATTCTGCATCACATGATAAGTTTCAAAGTTGCTTTTAATTCCTAATTCAGGAACCAGATAGGTATTCCGTTTCAGGGTAGTGAAAACATTACCGGCTGAAGGATGAAGATTGCTTGCGATAATAAATACCGTAGTCCCCGTAATGCATGCAAAAAAACTGAAATGTTTATAAACGGCTTCTTTGCTGGAAAAGATTAAGGGTAGCAAGGCAATAAACAAAAGACTGTTATAGTTTAAAAGTACGACTCCCATAAGGTTGTTTGAGGTCGCTCTATGGGCCAGATAATAAATTACAGTTAGAGATAAAATTAATAAGCTGCTTTTGCGGTATTCAATAGCGTTATTTTGAAATGCCAGATAAGTTAAGCCCACTATAAACAAACAATGAATTATATAGAACATGTAAATAACCACAAAGTCGCCGGATAAATTGGGCGATACCATAAAGCAGGATAACAAAGCGGTGATGATATAAAACATATAGGGGCTGGCGCCTAATATTTTTTTATCAGACCAGCCTAAGTAGTAAATAAAAGCTGCACAAGCTAAGCCTATGCACATTAATGTTAAAGCAAAACTGCCCATTCCAAACTGTTGCAAAAGGATATGCGGTTTTGCAAAATGAGCTTTTACATCACCACCTGCCGCCATCGGACTTAACAGGATATGAGCAACCTTAAATAGATCAAAATAGCAAAAGGCTAAAATGCCCAGCACAATAAAATAGCTTAGGCAGAAAACAGCCGCTTTTTTATTGCGATAAAGCCCGAGAATAATAAGGCTTGAAAGAATCCCTGCTGGGAGCACACCAATATTTGATAAAGAAGCACAGGCCATAGCGATGGCGCTTAACACAAGCATTAGGCCGACCAAGCCTTGACTGGTTTGGCGTAACCCTATTAATAACAGGCCTAAGCTTAAGCTTAAGAATAGCGCTGGGGCAGTATAGTAGTCGACAATAAAGTCGGTGTAATAACAAGGGAAAAGACAGGCAATTATTAAAGCAGCGGGAAGGACTTCGTTTTTAATAAACTTTTTATCAAGTCCTATGACTAAGAGGCTAAGGCTAAGAAGCCAGCTGCAAAGAAAAAGCAGCCTTAAGTCATAAAGATTAAACTGAAAAAACTGCATAAAAGGTACGTTAAACAGATAGCCTGCGCGCCAGCTCATCAGAAAGTCTGAATGACCAGCCCCTTGGGAAGCCGCCCAGATGCTATAGAGTTCCCAGCCTGTGTCGGCATGATAGTAAAAAAAATTACGATAAAGATATAAGGCTTGAAATAAAAAACAGCCTACTGCTAAAAGCCAATACCAAGTCACGCTTTTTTTTAACCAGTTCACTTTTTTTCCTTATTTAATAAGCTTAAATTTGATTTTGCATAGTCTAGGCTTTTAAAGCTAAACAGAATAATGCCGATAACAATTTGCAAATGATTATTGAGCTGATGGCGCATGTTTTCCATAGGTTCGGATAGCCAAACCAGAGCCGCTAGCACAAGAATGCTTAAGGCAATTAAAAGTTCGGCAAACAGGAGGCTTTTATCTTTTTGAATAACGGGTAAATGATCAAAATAGGCGATAAGCCCCATTAAAGCCAAGATGACTGTGATTACTGTAGCGCTGATATTAATAAACTGACTTAGGCTATTAAAGTAATAAGTTAAGATATAGGCCCCGGGTAAATTTCCCGATATACCTAGTCCATAGGTTGCGTATGCATACACCAGAGAGGGGGCAAGAAAAAGGTCGTGCCAAAATACGGGATTTAAGTAAATATCAAGCAGATAAGCGGGGTGACTCAGTAAATAATGCAGGTAAACAGAGCGGCCATGCGCAATAAACCAGGCTTTGGCGGTGGGGTTGCCTAATAGCACTGGATATCCCCCAAAAGTCCCTTGCACCGTTTGAATTTGTTGCAGGATATTGGGCATGCCATGCTGCAAAAAGTACTGGCTCAGACTCGGATCATTTACCATACGATTTGCTAATAAATCACTCATCGGTTCAAACCATCTTAGGCCTAAGTTGATAGTCAAATTATCTAACAGAAAGATTAATAAAAAAGCCGTCAGTAAAATGAGAGCAGCCTTTTTAGAAACGCTGTTGCTGAAAAAGCTGGCTATCAAAGTAGCTATGCCGCTTAACAATACAAAATAGGCATTGCCATCTCGAACACTGACTAAAAGAAAAGCAAAAATAACTAATCCTGCTAGGTTTAGCTTAGAAAAGCCAAACTGCAACGCCAATAAATAAAAACCGATAAACATGAGTAAAAATGAAATGGACAGTGATTCAGTTAAAATTTTCACGTCCCACAAAATGAGATAAGCCGCGCAGCTATAGAGCAAAATGAAAGCAAAGGCCATTCTTGCAATGAGCTTGCTTTGCATGTGTAGATTAACGCAATAGGCTAAAAAGCCCCAGCCTAGCATAGAGATCAGGCATTGGCTGAAGCTTATAAGCTTATAGTTGTATAGACATAATTTTATAAACAAAGGGTAGAAAAACGGCCTGTCGGTATATAGGCAAGTGCTCAGTATAGAGCAGTGAGCATCGCGCATATATTGGGCTGCATCAAATCCAAGCATATAGCCTTGACGCGGCAGCATATAAAAAGCATATAAGCGAAAGCAGATATACAGTGCAAAAATAAGCAGCAAAGCTTTATCAGGCTTTTGGCTTTGGCGCAAATTCAAATTATTTAACGTCCTCTAGGCTCAGCATTCCCGTATTATAGTCATAGGCGAAAATTTCTGCATAGCGGGCCCAGTTAATAAGCGTGGTTAATACGCGCTCTGCCTCATCTTCAGTAAAATAGTCTTCCAGCTCATTTTTAAAATAGGTTTCAGAAATTCGGTGATGAGGTCTGCTTTGTAGAACTTCTAAAACGTGCTGAGCTAATGGGATGTGTTGCAACAATAGTTTCGCGAAAATAATTTTTTTCTCAGTAATATCGGCACCCAGCAATTCTTTGCCTTTGCTGGTCATGGCAATATCACCTTCTGAAACTTTCGCCAGATTTAAGACAGATAGGGCTTCCAATACCGGGAAAAGAGTATCAATATCCAGACGGACCACGTCAGCCAAATCAGGCAAGTCTACCGGACCTTTTTGCTGAAGCTCATCGACTTCTTCTAATAATCCAATGAGTTCTGCAACCCCTACCTCTGGCAAGCGATAATCAAGGCCAACGAGCTTACGTTTAGCTGCCAGGGCTTTAATATTTTCGTGTTCGGCACTGGTCATAACGGTATACACATCATCAATTAAGTTAAGCACAGCCGGGTCCTGGCTATTTCGAGGATGGGGAAGGTCAATTTTGAGCTCGCCTCGAATAAAACCAGGGTTGCTGCCAAAGACGACAATCCTATCAGCTACTAAAACCGCTTCTTCGATATTGTGAGTAACAAATAAAATGCCTTTAAGATTGGTTTCCTTATCATGCCAGAGCTCGAGTAAGTCATTTCTTAAGTTTTCTGCAGTGAGGACGTCCAAAGCTGAGAAAGGTTCATCCATTAGCAGCAAATCAGGTTTAACTACCAGGGCCCTGGCAAAGCCAACCCTTTGTCGCATACCGCCGGAAAGCTCCTTTGGGTAAGCGCTTTCAAATCCATCCATTCCAATCATGTCGATGGCGCGCAGGGCCCTTTCTCTGCGTTCTTTGTAGGAAATACCTTGAGCCTCAAGCCCAAGCTCCACATTTTGCAATACAGTCAGCCAAGGCATTAAAGCAAAGTTCTGAAATACCATGGAAATGCCAGGAATAGGGGATTTAACTGCTTTGCCTCTATATAATACTTCACCTGAGCTGGGCGGGATTAGACCGGCAATAATTCGAAGCAGAGTGGATTTTCCTGAGCCTGATTTGCCAAGCAAAGCGACGATATCGCCTTCGTGCATGGTTAGGCTAACGTTATCAATTACCAAGAGCTCTTGTTTGTCAGGCTTTTTAAAAGACTTTTTAATGTTTTTAATATCAATTAAGGCTGGGCTAGACTGGTTCATGCGGCTATCCTAATTTAAGTTATAGCGTTGTTCTGCAAAATGATACAGACGACGCCAAAATAAGAGGTTGATGGCTGTTACCCATACGCACATAACGACTACGCCTAAAGCAATATGGGTGAAATTACCTGCGCTGGTATTCAATGTAATATAAGCGCCTAAACCTTGGGCCTGCAAGGTGACATTGCCCCAGTGAATGACTTCAGCCACAATGCTGGCATTCCATGATCCCCCGGCGGCAGTAATCGCTCCGGTAATATAGTAGGGAAAAACAGCGGGCAATAAGAACCTTTTCCATTTAACCCAGCCTTTCAGCTGCATATTTTGAGCGGCAAGCTTAAGCTCTCTGGGAATGGCTGAGGCCCCGGCAATGACGTTAAATAAAATATACCATTGAGTTCCTAGTACCATTAGCGGGGCGGTCCAGATCTCAACATTAAGCTTATATTTAACAATCAGCACCACAAAAATGGGGAAAAACAAATTAGCAGGGAAGGCTGCCAAAAACTGAGCAATCGGTTGCACATATTGAGTGACATAAGGGCGTGTGCCGACCCATATTCCAATCGGGAGCCAAATAAAAGAACACAGAATAATAAGAATAAAAACTCGAACTGCAGTAAAGCCGCCCAGAATAAATACATGAAAGGTTTCAGCGACAGGAATATAGCGGAAAATAAAATGCCAGCTAAAAGTGATTAAACCCGCAATGAGGGCAAATACCAGGCTATACCACAGCATGTTTTCAAGCAAGCTGGATTCAGTTTCTGCCATTGCATGGCTTTCACCTTGATAGCTTTTTTTGCAGAATAATGGAAAGTTAACAAAGGATTCAAACAGCCTTTGCAGACCTATCCCTATTAAATGCAAAAAGCGGGTGCGTTGCAAAATATCCAGTACCCAGGATTGAGGGCCCTCATCTGTCATCTCACTATATTTAAACTTTTCAGACCAGCTAACCAGAGGTCTAAATAAAAGTTGATCATATAAAGCAATCACAATCAGCATGGTGATAATGGAATAAAAAATGGCTGCAATGCTTCTTTGATCAATGGCTAAGGCGATATAAGACCCAATGCCGGGTAGGGTAATATTTTGATTGGCCACTGAAATCGCTTCAGCAGCAACGATAAAAAACCAGCCTCCTGACATGGACATCATGGCATTCCAAAGTAAGCCAGGCATGCCAAAAGGGGCTTCAATTCGCCAAAATTTTTGCCAGCTTGAGAGCTGGTACATGTGTCCGGCTTCAACCAGCTCTTTGGGGACGGTGCGCAAGGATTGATAAAAACTTAGGGTCATATTCCAGACTTGAGAGGTGAATACCGCAAAAATTGCAGCACATTCTGGCCCCAGCATGGAGTTTGGAAATAGGGCAATAAAACCTGCAACGGTTATGGAAAGGTAACCTAATATCGGCACGGATTGTAGGATATCAATAATAGGGATAATAAGTTTGCCGGCTCTTTCGCTTTTGGCCGCGACAGTTGCCACGCTTAAACTAAATACAAATGAAAAAAACAGAGCAATAAACATTCTTAAGGTAGTTTGTAAAGCGTAACCTGGTAGTGCTGAGATGCTAAGTGAAATAGGAATTTGTTGGCCTAAATGGAAAGGCAGGGCCATGTGTGCTGCTGCCCATCCAAGCGCCAGCATAAGGCTCATGACAATCATCAATGCCAGTATGTCCCATATATTGGGAATAAGCGTCACATTGAGCTGTGAGAATATTGGTAAATAGCGTTTCATATTTCACTCACTAATAAATGATCTGTGTATTATAAGGGGCAAGTGAAACAATTGACAGATGCTCTTGGCATATGTTTTGACAGAGAAATGCTTGCATTTAGCCCTATCATTCCGGGATGCAATCAGCTATACTGCGGCAAATTTTGCTTAAATATAAAGGAGCCATTAAATGAAAAAGACCTTATTAGCTTTAGCCACCGTAAGCGCCTTGTCAGTATCCGCCGCTGCATTTGCTTTGAGCAACGTAGCAGGAACTTACTACATGCCATTAGAGTTCGGTGTGTATCATTCTGATCCAACCCGTACTACCGATAACTCAGCATTTGGCAGCATCGGCGTGGGTTATAACTTGACCCCCTATTTTGCAGTGCAAGCAAATGCCGGCATGATGGACCCAAGCAATAATCAAGGCACAGAGCTTAACGGTTACATAGTAGACGTAGAAGCGAAAGCTAGCATGCCAACTCAAACCAATATTATGCCTTATGCTTTATTGGGCGCTGGTTATATGCAAATGGTTAGCAGAAACCCAATGGCTGATGGTGGTTTAGGTGTAGCCTATGCTTTAAGCTCAAATTTAAATGCTAATGCTACCTATCGTATGGCTTATCAATTTGGCCAAGGTAAATCAGACAGTCTGTATACTCTAGGTTTAAGCTGGAACTTTGGTACAGCCAACAAGCTTTCATCCTCTAGCATCGTACAGGGTTCATAATAAACTAGCTCTATCTTTGATAAAAAAGCCCGCCTCGAGCAATCCAAGCGGGCTTTTTTATGCCAAATAAATTTCATTATACTAGTTGGCATCTTTATGCTCAGCTGGTTATACTAAGTCGGTACAAAATATAATGAAATCTAAATTGAGGAGCCTAGAAATGAAAAAAGCCTTGTTATCTTTAGCTGTTGCAGGGGCAGTGTTGGGGGGTGTTAACTCAGCCTCAGCCTTAAGCAACGTGGCAGGAACCTATTATCTTCCTTTAGAGTTTGGTGTATATCATTCAGACCCAACTCGAAACATCAATAACTCAGCTTTTGGCAGCATTGGAGCAGGTTATAACTTTACTCCATACTTCGCATTGCAAGCTAATGCCGGCATGATGAACCCAAGTAACCAAGCCGGTTCTGCGCTGAATGGTTATTTATTTGATGTCGAAGGTAAGTTTAGCATGCCGACCCAGACCAATATTATGCCTTATGCTTTATTGGGTGCAGGCTATATGCAAATGGTTAGCAAAAACGGAATGGCAGATGGCGGCTTAGGTGTAGCCTATGCTTTAGGCCCCAATTTAAATGCTAATGCCACTTATCGTATGGCTTATCAATTTGGCCAAGGTAAGTCTGATAGCTTCTATACAGTTGGTTTGAGCTTTAATTTTGGTGCAAGCAGCAGTTTGCCTGCCTCAACTAGCTCTAGCAGCTTAACTGCCCAACAACAGGCTGAGTTAGCAGGCTCACAAAAAGCTTTGCGTCAACTCGTGCCAGCAGGCGTTCCTGTTTGTACCAATGGTAAAATGTCACCCAACCAAGCTGGTTGCGTAACATTTAATGGCAATGTTATGACAATGCACTTAAATGTGAAGTTTGATCAAAACATGGCTGTGATTAGACCAGAATACTATGGTCCAATTGCTCGACTCGGTGATTTCATGACAGCTTATCCTAATACCACAGCAACCTTGTATGGCTATGCTAGTAGCGAAGGTCCATTGGCTTTCAACCAGGGCTTGTCAACAAAACGAGCTCAGGTAGTTGACAACTATTTAGTGAATGTGAAACATATTGATGCTTCACGTTTAACCACAAAAGGCATGGGCATCAGCAATCCTATCGCTGATAACTCTACCAATGCGGGTCGTATCTTGAATAGACGCGTTGAAGCGGATGTGCCAGTGCCAGTACAAGTTATGCACTAAAATCAGTTTTATGATATAAAAGCCGCGTAAAGCGGCTTTTTTTTTAAGGAGATAACCATGCTTGAATATGAAATTCACGGACATGATTTGCAATTGCTTGAAATTAAACTTCAAAGCCAAGAAGCAGTGAGAGCTGAACCTGGCTCAATGGTTTATATGCAAACTGATATTGCGATGGAAACCAATAGCCCAGGCGGGCTTTTGGGCGGGTTTAAGCGGATGCTAACGGGAGCGGGTTTCTTCTTAAGTAACTTTCGCAATACAGGGCTGCAGCCAAACAAAATTGCTTTTGCAGGCCCATATCCCGGCAAAATATTGGCGGTTAATTTAGCTGAACATCAGGGTCAACTTCTCTGCCATAAAGAATCTTTTTTATGTGCCAGTGAAGAGGTGCAGATAGAAATGGCTTTTACCCAGCGTATCGGGGCAGGTTTTTTTGGTGGAAGCGGTTTTGTTTTACAAAAACTAAGCGGTAATGGTTTAGCTTTTGTGCATGGTGGGGGCATGATTATTCAGCATGAACTAGCAGCTGGAGAAGAACTTAGGGTGGATGTTGGCTGTCTATTGGCTTTCGAGGCTTCTGTCAATTACGACATCCAAATGGTCAGAGGAATCAGCAATGCTTTATTTGGAGGAGAG
>JARDZR010000086.1 GCA_029240715.1 Gammaproteobacteria bacterium | reverse complement strand
TTGGGTAGAATAAACAGTGGTTAAAGCCGAGCCAAATAAATCATCCAATTCCTTTAAGCGAGTAATGGACTGATCAAGCACGGTAACCCTTGCCCCCATCCCCACGGCCATTTTAATCGCATTGGTCCCTACCACTCCGCCGCCAATAACCAATCCTGCTACTTCGCTCATTGGGGCCAATAATGGCAAACGGTTAAATTTATCCGTTACGGTTTCATAAGCAATGGCAATACAGCCTGATTTAATTAAGGCATCTGTTTGTTTTGGATCTGGCGCTAAGTGTAAATAGGTAAATAAAATTTGACCTGCTCTAAGCATTTCGCATTCATTTGGCTGAGGTTCTTTTACTTTAACAATCATGTCAGCTGATTTAAATATTTCAACTGCAGTCGGGATAATGGTTGCCCCCGCATTGATGTAATCCTGGTCAGAAAAGCCGATTCCCGCACCGGCGTTGGTTTCAACCATAACTTGATGCCCATGCCGTACTAATTCGCTTACACTACCGGGGGTAAGGCCTACACGATACTCATGGTTTTTAATTTCCTTTGGTACACCAATTAACATAATGACTCCTAAAGATAAGGCGAAAACAATTTAAATACTGAGTTACGCAATTTAATACTGAATGCTTGAGATTGCAACCACTCGCTTGTAATGACATGAGAATTGAATTTAATTTTGTCAAAATACTCGTTAAGCTTCCCTATGAACTTTGCATCATAGACCTCCAGGTTATACTCAAAATTCAATAAAAAGCTGCGGGTATCCAAGTTTGAAGAACCGATAAAAGCGCAGCCGTCATCCACGATAAACAGCTTAGTGTGAGCAAAAGTGCCTGGCCGATAATACATATTCACACCATGGGCCAGCAATGCAGGCATCATGGCTTCACTTGCCCCTTTTACAAAGGAAAGGTTATTGGCTTCGGGCAAGATGATCTCAACATTGACCCCTCTTAATGCTGCACTGTTTAAGGCTGAGGATAAGGGATAACCCAAAATAAGATAAGGCGTCATAATCCTAATTCGTTTGCTCGCACAATTCACCGCTGCGCAAAGCATGGCCTGAAGTTGCGGAAAGTCCTGATAAGGCCCCGCTGCAATGCCTCGGCATAATGCTGCTCCAACTGGAGTATCATCATAATAAACTATCTTTTTCGGCTTTTGTTTAGTGCTGAAATACCAGTAGCGTAAAAAAGCATCCTGCATTTGACCCACCACCGGTCCTTTTATCTCAAAATGCATATCATGAATGAGGGGCTCCCCTTCAGGGCAATAGTTACTTTCATGAATATTCATCCCGCCGGTAAAGCCTAATTTACCGTCGACTACCATAATTTTGGCATGGCAACGCAGATTAAGATGTAAGGCGTAATACCAACTTCTAAATGGCGGTAAAAATAAAGAGACCGGCACTTTTTTTCGTCTAAGTCGATAATAGGAAGAAGGCCAGGAATACATGACCCCGATTCCATCAATCAATACTTTGACCTCCACCCCTCTTTCATGGGCAGCAGCTAAAGCTTCAATGAATTTTTTTCCTATTCCAGTTGCACCAAAAATATAGGTTGAGAGATAAACTGAGGCCGTGGCATTATTAATCGCTGCAATCATTCTTGGATAAGCTTCAGTTCCATCCAGTAACATGCTCAGTTCACAGCCGACTTCTAAAGGCTGTTTTAAAATCGCATCACCGGTTTTAATTAAATTAATATAATGCTCAGGCAAGACACAATGAAAAGGCAGCTGGCCCACAGTTCTTGGCAAAGCGGCATTAGTATGATGTAAGCGGGATAGGCCAAAGGATTTCCATTCCCGCGCTAGCGACTTAATTCGATTAATGCCGAACATGCAATAAATAATTACCCCTAGGCCCGGCAAAAGTACGCAGACTATGGTCCAGCCTAAAGCTGCACGAGGGTCTTTTTTAGTCATTAAAGCATGGACTGCACCGATGACTCCGGCTAGGTGAACAATAATAGCAAGCGTCCAATCTAAAATAAGATGGTAGTGCTCTGGGATACTTAGCATAGCTTTGTCCCTAATTAAATATATTAGCAATACTCTGTGCTAATGCGGCGCTTAGCTGAGGCTCAGCCTCGCTAAACTGCAAATTCACTTTATTGGCATAGGAAACGACTCGAGTGCGATACTGCTGCCATTGGCTGTTATATTGATAACTGGTGCTAACTTGGGTGCTAGAACCCTGTGCTAAATTAGAGCTCACTTTCTGAGTACTTGTAGAACCGGCTGGCAAACGCACTGAAACCTGGACATCCGTTGTAACAGAATAAGTCACATTTTTGACTAAAGCATCAGCCACCAGCGAACCGACCCCTATTACCGCGCCTGTCACAATGCCGGTATTAGAACTGGTTAAGCTTCCAACCGCAGCCCCTGTAACAAGGCCTGTTCCAAATCCCAACATTAAAGAGCGGTCCAGATCCTGGTCTGTAGTTTGTCCGGCCTGCAAAATATTAACCTGCAACATTTCATAAGCCTGAGCTGGATTGCTGATAACTTGATAACCTTTTGCCTGTAAATTGGCGACTAACTGAGACTGCAAACTGATGCTTTGCTGATCTGAAGTGTTATTGACCTGCACATAAATCGTTTTTTGATTATTGGAAACCGGGTTTAAGAAAATACTGTTGCTCATTTGGGTTTGAACGCTTAAGTTCCGGTGAGAAATAGAAGTAGAAAGCGCCGCACATCCTGCCAAGGTAAAAATAGCTAAGCAAATTGGGGCCAGACTGATTTTTTTTATTGTTATATGCATTTAGATTGCTCCTCACCAAATACTAATAAATAGGCTAATAAAGGAAAGTATAGCCCTAAATGCTGGATTTTTTTATCGTTTAGCATTTTAGCATAGGTTTTTAACTGCGGTTGATACAGCACTCTTTGCTCTAATAAAAAGCTTTCTATATCTTGCCCTGCTTTAGGTGTAGAGGTTTTATAATCGATAATCCATCTGTGATCAGATTGATCTATAAAAGTCCTATCGACTATGTATTTATTGCAATGTGCCCCATCAAAATAGATTAAAGCAAGCTCAGAGTCAGCCTGAGAATGCGGACCTAATATCCAGCGGCCCGTTTTATCTTGCAGTATTTTGCTTAGGGCTTCTTTAACTTTTTCTGCGGCTTTGGCGCAGTCAGGCAAACATACTCCCATTAAGCTCAGTTCATTAGCCCATTTCAAGAGTAAACCCTCTAGCCTGGAAATCGGCCAATGCTCTAAACCCTGCTGTGAAATTTCCGCCAAATATCGATGCACCAAAGTTCCCACCGCCCTTTCCGTATAATTGCCGGCTAGTGGGCCTGCATTTTCTAAGACATTAAACTGATTGTCATCCCTGGGCTGTTCCGGTAGCCAAGTTTTCAAAACTAAGGCCTCAGCTGCACTAGAATGACACACAGCCGGTTTTAATCTGCTCAAAGTTAAATGAGAAGGCTGCTGTAGTTTAGGCCTAGCAAAATCGATTGGATTTAAACTTTGCGTGTATTGCTCAAGCTGTAACTGCTTCCACAATAAAGCCAAAAAGCTTCTTTGTCTTGGCTTATAAACTTGCTCTTTTTTACTGAGATAGCACTGGCCAAATAGATATAAGCGCTTTTTAGCTCTTGTTACCGCAACATAAAGCAGCCTTTGACTTTCATATTGCTTCCTGCCTTTATTGGCATCATCTATAAAGTTATAGATAGGCTCAGCGGGTTCATTACGACCTTTAATGGGCGCCATTAGAAGTCCGTGCCCCCCGTTTGGCAAAGCATAGCTTTCCCATAGCAGCAATGCTGAGCTATCAAGTCTTTCACCTTTGCCTAAGCCTGGAATAATCACCGAGTCGAATTCAAGCCCTTTCGCTTTATGAATCGTCATAACCTGTACTGGAGCGGTTGCAAGATTTTGCGGCCTGGCCTTTAAAGAACCTAAACCTTGTTCGAGCACCTCTCTTTCTGGCAGACGGCCTTTTACACTGATGGTTTCCAACAGGCCAAAAAAGCTTTCTGCATTATCTAAATCAATTTTTTCGGTCAAGCATTGCGGACCTTTTAAATTCCACCAGGTCGTTTCAATCCATTGGCGCAAACTTAGTCTATCGCGCTCTTTAATACTACTCGCTAAAACCGGCAAGACTCTTGATAAAATCAGCTAAGTTAAAGACAATAAATCTCTAATCACCTGCCTTTCGCTAATGGATTCAATTTCAACAGCTTGATATTGAATTTTGGCAGCCTGCAATTGCGGCAAAATGGCTTCTAAATGGCTGCGAGACCTAGTCAAAATAGCGATATTATCTTCTGGCTTTTCGTTTAATAGCCTTTTAACCGTTACACAAACCTGCTCAGCTTCCTCCATAGGGGTTTCTGTTTGAACAAATTGCACTTCTGAAGCTTCATATTTTCTGGTGGCAATGGAGGCCCTATAGGAAACCGCCCCTTTCACCATATCGTCCTGCAGCGGGAATATTTGGCTAAAATGACGGTTTACCCAATCAATGATTGCCGCATCTGAGCGAAAATTTGCTGTCAGTTGAACATAGCTGGGCTTTAAATTTCCTACCCCATAGTTTTTGGCTTGAATAAATAAGCTTACATCAGCCTGGCGGAAGCGGTAAATTGACTGCATAGGATCGCCGACCAAAAATAAAGTCCTGCCATCTTCTGGCTCCCAGCCACGAGTTAAGGCCCTCAATAACTGAAACTGTTGCTGAGAGGTATCTTGAAACTCATCAATCAGCAAATGCCGAATTTGATAGTCTAAACTTAAAGCCAATTCAGTAGGCTCTTCTTCTTTGCCTAATGCTTCTAATGCAGCCAGGGAAATTTCGTTGAAATCAATTTTGGCATGCTCAGCAAATAGTTGTTTGAGCCTTGCAACTGCTACCGGCAATACCACCAATAAAGCTTTAAGCAAATCCCATTGTCGGTCTTGATAAGCCAAAACCTGAATTTTTTGCACGCTAAGCAAAGCTTCTTTAAAAGCTTCATAGCGCTTCAGGTTAGAGGAATCGCTGCGCGCAAACTCTATAAGCACAGCCTGCATTCGCTCTTTAATTGCTTTGAACTCAATTTTTTCAGTTTTGCTTTCACCCACAGGAAAGCCGTTTTTCACATTGACTGTTTTGCGCCAGTTGCCTTTGGAATCCAACATAATATTAGAAACTTCCCGCCAGACTGCAATCGCTTCTAAATCATTCATCTCATCGATGTTTAAATACTGGGCCTGGCCTAAGTTTTTTTGGTTCAGTGCAAACTGAAGCAAAGGCAGCAGCTCTCCTGTAAACTCAGAGGGAAAAGCTTTTTGTAGGTTCTGCATAATCTGCATGGCTGCAGCTTGTAAACTGTATTCTAAAATTTCACGAAGCTGTTCTTGCCTTGAAGCAATGGAAACCACATCCAGCCATTGCTCGCGTTTTCTGAGCATTTCCACTAACAGTTTTTCAAACCACCATATCTGATTATCAAGATGGCGTAATAAAACGCTTAAGTCCTTTTTATAAGACGCTTGGTCAACATCCTGCAAAAGAGAACGGACCGCCTCTTGATAGAGCAAACTTAAGTCTTCTTCAACTTCAGGCGGGGTCCCTAAGCTTGAAACGACTGGCATTTTTCTGACTAGACTTGAGCAAAGCGAATCGATGGTGGTAATTCTTAATCTTTGGCTATTGCTTAAAATGTTCCAATGCTTTTCTTTGTCTTTTTCCAAAGCTAAACGTGCCAGCTCCCAAGTCTTTCTAGCATGAGGCCCTTGTGGAGGCTCAGGATCTGCTCCGCGGCTTAATGCTGCCAATATCCTGGCTCTCATCTCAGCGGCAGCTTTACGAGTAAAAGTAATGGCAATAATTTCTTCGGGCGCTTTTTCAGCAAAAGCCAGCAATAATAAATAGCGCTGGGTTAAAAGCTCAGTTTTACCTGAACCTGCTGGCGCTTGCACAATAAACGACCCTAATGGGTCTAATATGCTGTCTCGCGAATTCTGGTCGGGTGCGATGTTATTCATTTTCGCCCCCCTCTTCATCTTCGCTTAAATCTTGGTCTAGGTTTTGATAGTCCACCCGGCATAAACGTTCAAAATCACAATATTGACAGGCCTCTAGATAAGATTGAGGCCTAACTATGGCATAGCCTCTCTTAAACTCATCAGCCAATTTTAGCAACTGTTCTTTCCAGGACATGAGCAAAGCATTCCAATCTTCGACTTTTTTGATTTTTGGAATGACATCTGCCTCAATCCCAAGCCCCTCAAATCCTTTTTTATCAGTCGCATTCACCTTAGCAAAAGCAATCGCCTTGGCATTTTTTACCACTGCATATAAAGGCAACTGCGGCGCGGTCATCTTTTCTGGCAAGCATTCTCGAATGTTTACCCTGCCAGTTTTATAGTCTATGACTGCAATCTCTCCATTTTGCAACTGGTCTACCCTATCAATGCGAAGCTCTAAAGGAATCCCGCCCATTTCGCTTAAAGTTTTCTGCTCTAATGCCAGCACTTTAAAAGAAGATCGTTGCTTTTCACATTCAAACCAAGCCAGCATTAAGTCAACTAGCCTTTGCTGTTCAATATCAAACAAAGTTTGGTTAAATACATGCGCATAGCGACGACGGTAATGCTCTAATGTGTTAGTCACTTTCTTTGAAATAAGCCCTGCTAAATCATGCTCTGATAGCGCGTGTAAACTTACAGAATCTTGCAGTTCAATCCAAATATCCTGCAAAATGCTGTGGATGATATTGCCTTGAACCGTAGGGTCTAAATAAAGCATAAATTTTGGGAAAGCTTCTACTTCTAATCTTTCAGCAGCGTAGGCCTTAAATGGGCACAAGGATTGGTCTTTGAATAAGCTACTTCCAGCTTGAAACATCTCAGATTCATGCAAAGCAAGCCCGTAATAGTCCTGCATGCTTTCCAGGTCTTGCCCTGCATTAAACAAAGCCTCGCTAAAACGGGCAATCGGCCCGCAGTTTTCTGCGTCATAGCTTTGCAATAAGGGACTCGGATTTAAGGCAATGTCGCCCTGCCAGCAGGGATAGCTCAAGACTAACTGCTGACAATGTTCTTTCATATCCTGCATTAATTTAGCAGCATATTGATATTCACGATCAGCTGAAGCATGCGGCATGTTTTTTTGAACTTGTAATTTAATCGGCAAAAAAGCGTTAGGGGAAGCTGCTGCAGGCCATTTATCATCACTTAAACCGCATAAGTATATACAATCAAATGGCAAGCCACTTGCTTCCAAAACCCCTAATATAGAAATTCCTCTGGAGGCTATATTTTCTGGCTGAAATAAAGTGTCGTTCATCACTTGAGTTAAGGCGTTTAAGGCATTTTGATAAGAACAATTTCCCATGATTGGGCCTAAACTCACGGCTTCATCCAATACCTCATAAAACTTAGCGACAGTTTGATATTCATAACTGTTTAAAGCCCTTTCACCCGGCCAACCCAGAACATGGAGCAAAGCCTTAAAATGCTCAAGCCACTCAGCTAGATAGGCTTTTTTAGGAATGGGATATTGCTGATATTGCTCAAGTATTTCAAGTAATACGGGGCAGGCATGAGTCTGTCTTAGCTGCATGATACATTCTTTGAAATGGTATTCAGCCGTTGCTTCTTGACGAAGTTCAATATCAAGCTGCGCCCTACCAAACATCTCAGTTTCAGCTGACTTTAAAAAAGGCGAGCGAATCACTTGGCTTAAATCTTTAAATTGATGGCTAGCCCTTAAAGCTAAAAAACTTAAAGCATCCGCAGCAATACAGTAATCGCTGAGAGGTTTTGCTGCTGAAATATTAAAATTTTTGCCAAGGGCCTCTTTTGCCAGCCTTTCCACTTGCTCTCTTGTTTGAGCAAGCTCAGGAACCACAATGGCAATTGAACTGTGAGGCTTTGCTGCCAATTGTTTCTTAGCATAATCTAGAGCATGACGCAGTTCAGATTCCTGATCATGACAGGCTTTAACCTGAACTTTGGCCTCAGTAAAAGTTGGTCTAAATTCATTGATATGACGCCCAGAGCTTTTAGCACTTTTTTTGAATTTCTCAAGCTGTGGAGTGCATTCATCAAAGCCAAGTAAAGTCATATTGTCTGGAAAAAGCTGGGTCCACTGTTTTTGCTCAAGCTTTTCAGAAATAATGCTTAGCCTCTCGCAGGAGCTTACCCAATTCTCTTCTTTGCAGCGTCTTTTAAATACTCTGGCCCAATCAACAAAAGCCTCAACATCATCGGTGTAATAACTGGGAATTTCATTTAATCCCACACACCACTGTTGCATAGTCTGCCAAGCTTGCTGAGCTTCGTATACCGTACCGGACACATGCAAAAAACCTTTACCCTGCTCTGAATTTTTTATGATGTCCTGCCACAGTTTTTTTTCCTGATGGCAGTTGAGTGTCAAAGGCAACGTCGGGTCCAATAAACTTAGACGCTGCCAAACTGAATCAAGCCAGGCTGAAAAGGATAAAATAACATCAGCCTGCCATACTTTCTTTTCCTGGCCTCGTTGATATAAAGCGTATTCATTTTGCAAATGCAAAGCTAAACGCTGGTTTACTGTCAGCAGTCTGTGTTGATGCTCAAGTTTTTCAAAAATTTCTGTGTACAAACTAAAAGCTTGCATAATAATTGCCAATTTTTTTAAAAGACTGGGGGCCATCAAATCAGGGATGACAATAATTCTTGTTTCCCAATGTAGCATATCTTAGGTAAAATGCTTCAATAATCTATTAAAGGATAAACATGAAAAGATTAAGCATTTGGCATCAATACTGTTTGCCCCA
>JARDZR010000085.1 GCA_029240715.1 Gammaproteobacteria bacterium | reverse complement strand
GATGTTTTGGCTGTTTCTCAGCCGGAAAGCGACCATTCAGCTGATGTTCTGGATCATGTTGAGGTTGTGGCAGAGCCTCCAAAGTCTGCGCACGTAGCTCCAGCCACAGCTCAGGCAGAAAATCTTGCTTTACCTTTTCCAGGCCAAGACCAATCAGAAGGCCAAGCTCAAGTCCAAACCCAAGGACCTTCCTCTGTGCTCAATAAAACAGCTGGCGATGAATACTCTGATCTTATGGTGTCTTCAGTCACTCTCACAGCTGCTCCAGAAAATCCTGCTCAGAAGAGCGGTCACTGGTGGGCAGGAATGAGAATAGATTCACCTGCTCCCGTTCCAGCTATTGTTGTAGCTAAGTCTGCCACTTCTATGCGGCAAATCCGCTATGAAGGCGTTGATGATGTATTGATGACAGACTATGAACGGCTCTAAGCAAATAGCAAACATAAGTCTGGTGAGGCAAGGGCCTTGCTTGCTATTCAAGAAAGTTTAATGGCATTCAGCTATTAGCACTTCTCAAATATGGCAGCAGCGCCCATTCCGGTTCCAATGCACATGGTGACCATGCCATAGCGGCCATTGATTCTTTCTAAGCCATGAATCAATTTTGCGGTTAAAATAGCGCCGGTGGCCCCTAATGGGTGGCCAAGTGCAATGGCACCACCTTCTGGATTCACTTTGTTTTTGTCTAATTTTAGTTCGCGAATGACTGCTAAAGACTGAGCCGCGAAAGCTTCATTTAATTCAAGCCAGTCAAGCTGATCTAGTGTTATACCGGTTTGTTTTAATACTTTGGGAATGGCCATAATGGGCCCGATTCCCATAATTTCAGGCGGCACCCCGGCAACAGCAAAGCCACAAAATCTTGCTAAGGGCTTTAAGCTGTGTTGCATTAAATACCGCTCACTTACCAGTAAAACGGCAGCGGCTCCATCTGAAGTCTGCGAGCTATTTCCTGCCGTCACCGAACCTTCTTTAGCAAAAGCAGGTTTTAATTTACTTAAGGCTTCTAAGCTTGTGTCTGCTCTTGGGCCTTCATCGGTATCCAGCGTGCTTTGATTGATGTTAATTTTATAGCGATCTAAATCGGCAGTTCGACTTGTAGCTTGATAAGGCAAGATCTCGTTCTTAAACCAGCCGTTTTGAATAGCAGCTAAAGCTTTTTGATGGCTTAGCAAAGCAAATTGGTCTTGATCTTGTCTGCTGACTTGCCATTTTTCTGCCACCTTTTCTGCGGTAATCCCCATACCATAGGCGATGCCAACCAATTCATTGTCACTAAAAAATTTGGGATTGGCGCTGAGTTTATTGCCTCCCATCGGGACCATGCTCATGCTTTCAACTCCACCCGCTATCATCACATCAGCATGCCCCAAAGCAATTCTGTCGGCAGCTAGAGCAATGCTCTGCACACCTGAGCTGCAAAAACGGTTAATGGTCATGCCGGGGACTGAATCAGGCAATCCTGCAAGCAGGGCCGCGATTCTTGCGATGTTCATACCTTGTTCAGCTTCTGGCATAGCACAGCCTAAAATCACGTCCTCGATATCGCGTGGATTGACTGCTGGCACCTGATTGATTACGCCTTTAATGACATGAGCGGCTAAATCATCAGGCCTAACTTGGCGAAATATGCCTCGGTTGGCTTTGCCAACAGGAGTCCTTAATGCTGATACGATGTAGACTGCTTGCTTTGTCATTTAATAACCTCTTAGATTAATGACTGGGGCCCTGCCACCCAGTACCCCGATCATGCTCATTAACTTGCGCGTGTTCACGGGCCCCACTTGGCGTCACCCCAGCTTTTCAATTTTAGTTTCTCAACGGCTTACCGTTCTCTAACATATATTTAATTCGGTCTCGGGTCTTAGAGGTTTCCACCAGTGAAATAAAATTCTCTCTTTCCAAATGCCACAGCCATTCCTGAGAAACTAAAGTATTGCTGTCTATGTCGCCACCGCACATCACTTCGGCTAATTTAGTGGAAATCAAATAATCATGCTCTGAGGCAAAATGGCCTTCCTTCATATTCACCAAAAACCATTCAATAGTCGCTTTGCCTTGTCTTCCCAACACAGGAATAGAGGGGGCTAAAGGCGGACGATAGTTGGATTCAGCTAAGGCTTTAGCTTGCTGTTTGGCAACAAACAATAACTCATCAGGGTTGAATACAATCACATCGCTGTCTCTTAAATAGCCCATCTTTTTAGCCATAACAGCGCTTTTTGAGACCTCTGCCATGGCGATATTTTTAAAATAAGCCTGCAAGGATTGCTCAGGATTTTGAGTTTGGCTGGCTCTTAGCGTCATTTCTTTGCAGCCACCGGCTCCGGGAATAATGCCAACTCCCACTTCAACCAAGCCGATATAAGATTCTAAGGCAGCGACTACTTTATCGCAGTGCAGTAAAAGCTCGCAGCCGCCGCCAAAAGCATAGCCACGAACTGCAGCAAGCACTGGAATTTTGGAATAGCGAACCGCTGCGATGGTTTCCTGAAATTCTTCTAAAGTTTTATAAAGCATTTCGGCACCGCCGAATATAAAACGCTTACCTAAAGTCATTAAGTCGGCCCCTGCGCTAAAATGCTCACTGTGGCGTTGCCAAATGACCATGGCTTTTTGCGACTGTTCGGTAATTTCAATAGCTTTTCTAATTCCGGCCAGCACTTCAGAGTCAATTACACACATCTTTGTTTTAAACGACAAAATGCTGATGCCATCACCTTGGGTCCAGAGTCTGACTCCCTCATTTTCAAACAGGGTTTCACCTTCATCGAACTGTTCTTCTAAAACAGCTTGAGGAAAAAGTTGTCTTTGATAGACAGCTAATTGGCTGCGACCTTGGTATTGGCGGGTTAAAGGACTATAAGCGCCTTCTGTTTTATAAACCTCAGAAACTTGTGTGACCCAGGCAGGCAATGAAATGGAAGCTAAAGTTTGTTTAGCAGTAATGGCTTCTTGCAAATCTTCAGTTATTTCTTTCCAGCCAGCTGATTGCCACAATTCAAATGGGCCCTGTTTCCAACCAAAGCCTAAACGAATAGCTAGATCTAAATCTCGGGCGTTATCAGCAATGCTTTCCAGGCAATAAGCGCTGTAATGAAATAACTCTCTAAAACAGTGCCAGATAAACTGGGCCTGCGGATGAGAAGAAGCTTTTAATGCAGCAAACTTTTTACTGAGATTCTTTTCTTTTAAAATCTCTAGAACAGATTTGTCCGCTTTTTCATCCGCTTTTCGATAGTCCTGCTGCTGTATATCCCAGACATACAGGCCGTCCTCACGTTTTTGATAAATGCCTTTTTTGGTTTTTTGCCCAAGCGCTTTGGCCGCAATTAAATTTTGGATCCACTGTGGCATCTTATAAAAAGCATGCCAAGGGTCGGCGGGTAAATAAGTTTGCATGGTGTTAACAACATGAGAAAGTACATCAAGCCCAACTAAATCAGCGGTCCTGCAAGTAGCGGATTTTGGTCTTCCCAGAGGTTTGCCTGTTAACTGATCCACCACTTCTAAAGGAATGTTGAATTGCTCTGCATAGTGGAAAGTAACCAATACCGAAAACACGCCAATTCTGTTAGCAATAAAGTTTGGCGTATCTTTGGCCCTGATGACAGACTTGCCTAAAGTAGAACTTAAAAAAGTTTCAAGTTGGTCCAAAATATTGGGGTCTGTTTGAGAACTTGCGATAAGCTCTACAAGCGGCATATATCGTGGCGGGTTGAAAAAATGCGCCCCACAGAAATGCGAGAGCAGTGCTTTTGGCAAATGATGTGACAGCTCTTCGATGCTTAAACCAGAAGTATTGCTGACGATAATCGTATCTTTATCCACATAGCGCGAGATATTTTCATAAAGCTCAGCTTTTATTTTAATGTTTTCAGCTACCGCTTCGACAATCATGTCGCATTCCCGCAAATACTCCAGGTTATCAGCATAATTGGCAGGGACAATAGCTTGAATAGAGTCCGGGCTTGCCAAGGGCTGAGGGTCTATGCTTTTTAATTTAGCTAAAGCCTCATTGCTAATTTTATTGGGATGGTCTTTAGTAGCCAAGTCAAACAAATAGGTTTTAATCCCGGCATTGGCAAAATGAGCGGCAATTTGGGAACCCATGGTGCCGGCCCCTAAAACAGCCGCGGTTTTAATCAATAGATTATTCATTGGGCTCATTCCTTTTCAAAGCGGCCTTTGGATTTTTCACTTTACAGGGCTTACCGATTTCTGCAATCGCCACATAAACAATTTCAGCCACGGCCACTTTCACCCATTCTTGCTCCATAGTTTGGCGGCGTTTTGTATAGACTTCAATTTTGGTGCTAATGGAGGTATTGCCAACTGTTAAAACTTCAGCAAAAAACTCTAAGTAGTCGTTAACGAGGACCGGCTTTAAAAACCGCATGGCATTGACCGCAATAGTGACGATCTCTGTTCCAGCGACGACTCCTGCCACTATAGCGCCGGCTAAATCCATTTGACCCATGAGCCAGCCGCCAAACATGTCACCACGGGAATTAGCATCTTGGGGGCGGGCAACTAAGCGCATCACGGGATTGGAAACAATATGTTTTGATGTCATGGCAGCTTCCTTAATTTTAAATAAGCATAGCGGTTTTTAAGATGACTTGCACTATGGCAAAT
>JARDZR010000084.1 GCA_029240715.1 Gammaproteobacteria bacterium | reverse complement strand
CACTTTTTCCCATTTAGCATGCTGCTTGCGCAAGGTTTCCATCATTTCATCTAAATCTGAATCGGTTACAGTTGAAACCGGTTTTTCAATAACCAATTGATCCAGGCCTTTTACTTCTACTTCTGGAAACACTTCAAAGCTAGCTTTAAATTCTAAATCAGCGCCTTCTTTATCAACCAAAATCTCTACTCTTGGCATGCTGGCTGGATTTAATTTAACTTCCTGAAGGGCTTCAACAAAACCTTTTTGCAACATATCGCTTAACACTTCACGACGCACAGTTTGACCGTATTGCTTTTTAACCATATCTAATGGCAGTGGCTGTTTACGGGATTTCGCTGGAGGAAAGCCTTTAATTTCGGCTGTTCTTGCCACTTCTAGCAAACGGCTCTTATAGCGCTCTTCAATTGTAGCCGCTGGGATAGAAACATCGATAGTACGTTGGATACCGGTGGATTGACTGACAGAAACTTTCATTGTTGCCTCTCTTGTTATTAATTTCTAAAAATACAAATGGGGGCAATTGTAAGGATATCAAGGGCTGATGTCTACCGGTTAGATAAAATTTGAACTAAGACTATGTTAATAAAGATTTAAGTTTATCCGTTTATTCAGATAATACTAAATGCCAATAACTTGGAATAGCCGCTACTGCTGCTTGCGCCATGGCTAACATTTTTTATGCGGCCGCTTTATCTTTTTTAGCAGTAATACTCATGTGATAGCCAGCTCGAGCGAGCATATCGATAAGTGCATCGATTGTAAATTTACTGATTTGCCCTCGAATAACATCGCTTACTCTAGGACGAGAAACTTGCATGAGTCGAGCCGCTTCTTCTTGAGTGAGATTATTAGCATCAATAAATTCACTAATAGTCATCATAAGCTTGGCTTTAACAAGCATTTTTTCAGCCTCTGGCTTGCTTACTCCAGTTGCCTCATAAACATTTTCAAACCTTTCTTTATTCTTATTCATTTTTACTCCTGCTCGATTTTCTAGCGCTTTTATTGTTTTGCTTTCCTCTGCGCACTTTCTAAATCTTTAAATCTCTTTTTGGCTAGATCGATATCTTTCTGGCTAGTTTGTTGGGTTTTCTTTTCAAAAATATGCAAAACATAAATTGCATTCTTATATTTTGCCACATATATCACTCGATATTCAGTCTTTGAATGAACCCTAAGCTCATATGCCCCAAGCCCAATAGCGCTCATATATTTAATGTCTTTTGGCGTTATACCCACCTGCAATTGAGCCAGTTTGAAATAAATTTCTTCGCTTAGCTCATAGCTTAAGTTATTCAAAATTTTCCGAGTGCGCCCCATAAACTCAATTGCTTTCATTGCAGCCCTTATCGTATAAAATTTTATACGTTTTTGCAAGAAACTTTATGACAGCAAGCTATTCCCAAGGAAAGCTCATCGAATACTCCCGCAGCGTTAAAAGTGATCTTTTCTTGGCAATGCTTTTGTAAACATTTTTCAAATAGCGAAAAGTTACAACATATTCATCGCCATCTTTTGAAATCCTAGCCGAATAGATTATCGAGAGTGCTTTTTTTCATTTACACTTTATACAAATTACATCTTGTATTTTAGATCGAAAAATGATCTAAAATAACCCTGTTATTCATGAGGATTGCTAAGAAATTCACTAAAGAAAATTGCCGAGAAGTAGATAGTTGGTGCAAAGGGAGAGACTCGAGCTCTCACGGGTTGCCCCACTGGAATTTTGAAGTCCAGCGCGTCTACCAATTTTGTATATTCCCACCATTTATAGCTTAATTTTATCCGCTTATGCTGTATCAATTCTAATAAATCTATTTACATACGGCCTATAGCAAATTATCCTCTGCTCAGTTAGCCAAGGAGATACCACTATGATAATACGCATGAAGCATAAAGATAACGGCTTAATTAAGAATGGCTATATAGGCTTTTCGTGGACTACTTTGTTTTTTGGCCCATTTCCTGCGCTTTTTAGAGGCGATTTGCTGATATTTGTATGTGGATTGATAGTCATGGCAATTCTTGGCTTATGTACATTTGGCATAGCAGGCATTGCTGCCAATATCATATGGGCTTTTATGTATAACAAATACTACACCAGAAGCTTAATTGAAAAAGGCTATGTCTTTGATGACATCCCAAGCTTCAATGCCGAAGCTGCCGCTTATATTGGCTTAGCTCAATCACAGCAGCAAGCAGAATAGCAAAATTCCTCTTTGAATGAAGGTTTGCAATATTTCACTTTTGCAAACCCTCATTGCGCTCAAGCTAGCATAAACCATTGCTTTTAATAGCCAGCAGCAAGTAGAGCTTCTTCCTTACCTGCTCCATGCCGACTTGCAAAAACGGCAGCACTCGGTTTTAACATTTCAATTGTTTCTCGCGAAGCATCGGGATGAAACTCTCTTAAAAGCTCCCAGGCTTTCTTGGGAATATCAGCAGTAACAGGATCTACATAAGTTCTCGAGTGAATTCCAGGCATACAACAAGCATACATATGATCCACAATGTTAGGCGCACAAAGATTGCATAGACTTAAAAGCTGAGTTAAAAGTCCTGTTCGAGTACACCAAATTTGATATAAATGCTCTGAAGGGGTCCTTGCAATTAACAATGCCGTAGCATTTGCATCAGCGCCATTACTTAAAAGCAATTCGAACATCTCTTTAGAACACCCCGCCATCGCAGCTAAATGCAGAATTGAAACATTAGCGGCAAGAGGGATAGGCTCCATGCCACTCGGTGTGGTCATGGTGTTGCGCGCAGTCGGGCAAACGCAGCAATATCTTTCTGCCATAATACCTAAAGTATTTTCACCAAATTCTTTTATAATGATTGGGGCAACGAAATTAACATCAGCGCCCTGTCCAATTAAATAGCTTGCAATGTCTTCTCGCTTAAGACTAACTGCCAAAAATAAGGGAGGAGCACTAAAATAACCAGTACGTCTATGTATGTCCGCTCCACGCTCAACTAATAATTTTACTATTTCAAGCTGACCGTGAATGATAGCGGTATCCAATAAACTTTCTAGCCAAGCGCTTGTTATTTGACCTCTAGCAGCGGCGATAGAAAATAAACCAGACATTGGGATACTTTGACCTGTAGAGGTCTTAGACCGGCGAAATGTATGGTCGGGATCAATGCTTGAACTGCGCAATATTTCTGTTACTCGCTCTACATTTCCCTCTTTTATCAATGTTTCCAATTCCAAGTAATCAATTGTCATTTGAGGCCTGCCCGTCGAAGATTTATCAGCGCCTGTTATCGATGATGAAAACATATTGCCCCCTTAAGTTATTGTCATTACTAAAATTTTATTTCGACCGATCGTAAATGAGAATGTAATCAAATGCAAATGAGGATTCATATTTTTTACTGCTTAGCTTATTGATCAGTTAACTTATGTACTTTTTTACATACAAAAGTAGAGGTTACTCTCCCCGAATGAGTGGAAACTAGGGATAGCTTCAATCTCAACGGACAATGGTAAATAGAGAAAAATAAATTTTATCTACAGCAAGCACCTGGTAAATTATCCTCTGCTTAGCTAACTAAGGAGGTATCGTCTATAGAATCCGCATGAAGCATCAAAGCTAACGACTTACCTAAGAATAGCTATATTGGCTTAGCTCAATCACAGCAGTATGCTCAATAAGCAAATACCATTGCAGTCCAAAACGATTTTGGACTTACCGGGGCAGTATGTTTCCATTTATCTTGATAACATTACAAGCCTTTTATAAAATTCAAAACTTCAAGAGACTGCATTCTCGCCTGATATACATTCTCAGAAACGATTAGCCTTGAACCTTTTAATAAATGATTTAATTCATGGGCCATGCTTAGGGGATGCAATGGATCGTCCTGCCTTGCTAAGATTAAGCTTGGGATCTTTAAAGATGCAATTATCTCTCTACTTGGCAAATTCGATAAAGCCGCACCCCTTTGTTGAGCGCAAAGCGCTTTAAAATCATGAGACCTCAACTCTTCATTAGCATTACTCAATAAATCCGGCTCATCTTTAAAAAACTTCGGAATGGGAGCTTGCCTACGCATTTGGATAAGATTTTCCAAGCCCTTGCTTTCCATCAGTTCAGTCTCTTGTAATAATTGCTCCGCCCGAGCTTTTCTAACCTCCCAAGCAGATGGAGGAATATTTAGGATAAGTCCAAGCACTCTTTCAGGAGCTTTAATTGCCGCATATAAAGCTGTGGCAGCTCCCATAGACGCCCCTCCTGCAATGAAACGCTCAACACCTAAGCTATCCGCAATAGCAAGCATATCATTAACCAAATTCTCCCAAGTATAATCACAAGGGTTGTAAGAGGCCCGTGATTCACCGTGGCCTCGCGCATCATACCTAATGAGTTTACATACAAGGCCTATCTTGCCCCAAGGCATCATGTTCCAGGCATCATCTAGCTTTCGACTCATTAAAAACCCATGCGCCCAAATTAGAGGAACACCTTCTCCATGAGACTCGAACTCTCACGGGTTGCCCCACTGGAACCTAAATCCAGCGCGTCTACCAATTTCGCCACATTCGCACGAAGAGCCTGCATAATAATGGCATTAAGCAACTTTTTCAAGTATTGGTCTATATTTAAAATATTCGTGGAACTAAAATAACAATAAAAAGACTATGAGACCACCAGCACACTTACTGCATACGCATGATAATCTGATTGGCTACTCGCGCAAGCGCCAGGGCAAAAAGTTCACTTACTTCAATGAAAGCGGCCGCCCTATTAAGCAAGCCGGCACGGTCGAGCGTCTAAACAAAATTGGCATCCCTCCCGCCTGGACTAAAGTGTGGATCTGCAAGGAAGAAAACGGCTGTTTACAAGCCTCCGGTAGAGACGAGCGCGGTCGCAAACAATATATTTACCACCCGGACTGGGTGACTTATCGCAATTTAGATAAATTTCAGAATTTAATGAGTTTTGGTAAAAAGCTGCCTCATATTAGAAAGGTACTTAAAAAGGATATTTATCGCCATGGATGGCCCAAGGAGAAAGTGTTGGCCTTGGCCCTTTCTATTATTGACTTAACTTATATGAGAATCGGCAACCAACGTTATAGAAAGCAAAACAATACCTTTGGGCTGACTACGCTAAGAAGAAGGCATCTCTCGGCCAGCAAGGCTCACATCGAATTTTCCTACGTTGCTAAATGGTCAAAACAGCGTAAAGTAAAATTAACCAATCGCACTTTGGTTAAATTAATCAAACAGTGTGCTGAACTTCCGGGACATGAGCTTTTCCACTACATAGATGCTCACGAGAAATCGCATCAAATCCACTCTCACGATGTAAACGATTATTTAAATGAAATTATAAACAGCGACAAAGAACACTACACCGCCAAGGACTTTAGGACTTGGGGAGGTAGCGTTACCGCCCTTGAAATTTTGAAAAAAGCCCAGGAAGAAGTGGAAGGCACCAAAAAAAGCCTAGTTCGCAATGTGATTGTGCAGGTTTCCAGAGTGCTCGGCAATACAGAAGCTATATGCCGAAAATACTATATTCACCCTGCTGTAATCAGCGCTATTGAGAACATGAACAGCGATGAGTATTTAAAAATAGCTGAGAAACTCCCCTCCAACCGCTACCCACTTTTGAGCCTTCATGAAAAGCAACTCATTATTTTATTAGAAGAATTTTATAAAAAATAAAGTCTTTCCAACTAAATAGCAGACCCCTTGTGCTTACTTGCCTTTTCATTGAGTAAAGAGTATAAATTTACTTACGCAGCCTCTAATAACAATAATGAATGCCGAGTTCACTTTCGTGAAGTCTTTTGATTCACATGTTTCTAACCATCCAGGGAGAGCAATATGAAAAATCAAGAAATCATCAGCAAGCTTACCAAGTTAATTCAATTAGACATCGATGCTTCAGAAGCTTATAAACAGGCCCTGCAAAAGATTGACCACATGGCCATTCACACTTCAATTTGTCAGTTCCGCGAAGACCATCTCCGTCATATTGATAACCTATCCGCAGCAATTCAAGAATTAGGTGGAAAAGTACCTGATTACAAACAAGATTTAAAAGGCTATTTAATTGAAGGTTTTACTGCCCTTCGCAGCGTAACCGGCACTGAAGGTGCTTTAAAAGCAATGTGAACAAAGACATCTAAGATATATCGAACAAGTGCTTGAAACCAAACCTTGGTCTACCAAGCGCCGCACTGAAACCATCACCAGCCTGTAACTGACAAATTCTCTTACAGCTTGCTGTTTAGAGAGTTGTCATCCCCGACTTGATCGGGGATCCATATATTAAAACTAGGTCCAGGCTAAATAATAGCCTGGATCTTTTTTCTCTCTGGATAAATCAACAGCATAATTGATGAACCGACTATAGCAATTGAAAATCCAATAAAACACCAACTATACATGTGAAGCCCTGAAAAAGCATCTCCAAAACCTTGTGGCGTGGTGATATGCAAACAAATTTGGCGAATGCTTACTGCAAGCCCGGCACATGCGCTTAAAATTACCATTCCCCAATGTGAAGCTTTATTGCCATAACGAACATTCATTAGCAAAGCAATACCGATATTAAGAAAAGCCACTCTCTGCAATTCACAAAGCGGGCAAGGCTGTTCGTGTAGGAAAAACTGAACAAATAAGGCAGCACCGACGATTATCAGCACTCCAACTACACCAATAATG
>JARDZR010000014.1 GCA_029240715.1 Gammaproteobacteria bacterium | reverse complement strand
GGGGTGGTGGCTTGGGATGATTTGGTAAAAGGGCACATTGAATTCCAAAACCAAGAGCTTGATGATTTGATTATTATGCGAAGCGATGGTTCGCCGACTTATAACTTTACCGTGGTGGTCGATGACTATGATATGAAAATCACCCATGTTGTTAGGGGCGATGACCATGTTAACAATACTCCTAGACAGATTAATATTTTACAAGCGCTGGGGGCGCCTTTGCCTCAATATGCCCATGTTTCTATGATATTGGGAGATGATGGTAAAAAACTTTCCAAGCGTCATGGAGCAGTCAGCGTGATGCAATACAGGGACGCCGGTTATTTACCCCAAGCCATGCTCAATTATTTGGTGCGCTTAGGCTGGTCCCATGGCGATCAAGAAATTTTTAGCAGAAATGAAATGATCCAGTTGTTTGATTTAAAACAAGTCAGTGCCTCTGCCGCGGCTTTTAATACCGAAAAGTTAAACTGGATTAATCAGCATTATATTAAAAGCTTGCCGGTGCAAGAGGTGGCTCAAGCTTTAGACTGGCAGATGAAATATCAACACGTGAATACCGAAGCAGGCCCATGCTTAGAGACCTTGATTTCTGTCATGGCAGAGCGGGTCCATACTTTGGCGGAAATGGTCGAAAAATCTAAGTACTTCTATCAGGATTTTGAGCAATTTGACGAAAAAGCGGCTAAAGATCACCTGCGTCCAGTCGCTTTAGAACCATTGCAAAAAACCTATCAAGCTTTAATGGAGCTGCAAAATTGGGATGAGCCTTCTTTGCATCAAGCCATTGAAACTACAGCTCAGACTTTAAATATTGGTATGGGTAAAATTGGCATGCCTTTAAGGGTGGCGGTAACAGGCTCTAGCAATTCCCCAGGTATCGATGTTACTTTGAAGCTGATTGGCAAAACCAGGGTGTTAGCAAGAATTGAAAAGGCTTTGCAGTTTATTAAAGAGCGTGCTGCAAACGCAGAATAAAACTTTTGTCGAAAAATACTTGACGACTTAATTTCTCCCTGCGATAATGCGCCTCACCTCAAGGGGCTATAGCTCAGCTGGGAGAGCGCTTGCATGGCATGCAAGAGGTCAGCGGTTCGATCCCGCTTAGCTCCACCAGTATGAAAATACTACTTTGAGTTGCCTCGTCCCCATCGTCTAGAGGCCTAGGACATCGCCCTTTCACGGCGGTAACCGGGGTTCGAATCCCCGTGGGGACGCCATTTTCCGCGTTTATCTGCTCATCCTGAGCTTGCCGAAGGATGGAGTTTTCCCACTGTAATGAATCAAAAGAGCTTGCTTTATACCGAGCCGGATTTCATTCAGAGATGTTTTAAAGCTCACATCAAAAATTCAATCACAAATCTAGCTATAAATTTAACTGATTTTTTCTTTCTAAAGTCTATAATACAATGTCAGCAATTTTTAGCTTAAGGGATGGATCAGGGTGAGAAAGAAAAACAAAATCATCATAGCTGGGCTATGCACTCTAGCTGTTGCCTTAGGATATGCTTATTACAGTGGTGATTTTACTTCTTCACAAAAAACGCTTACCGCAAAAAATGCTTCAATTAAAGTGACTGCGTTTACTGTTACTGAACAAGATTTGCCATTACCCTTACAGGCTATTGGAACAGTGGAGGCTTATTCTACTGTTTCAGTGCAGTCCATGGTGACAGGGCAATTACTTAAAGTAGGCTTTAAAGAAGGCGATTACGTTAAAAAAGGCCAGCTGCTGTTTTTAATTGACCCAAGACCTTTTATCGCTGATTTAAATCAGGCGCAGGCTAATTTAGCCCATGATCAGGCTGGGCTTGAAAATGCATTGTTACAGGTTAACCGCAATGCCCCATTGGTTAAAAAGGGCTATATTTCGCAACAGGATTTTGATCAGCTGGTCGCTAATCAAAAAGCAGCTGCAGCCACAGTAGATGGCGATAAAGCAGCAATTAATACTGCCAATTTACAGCTTGCCTATACTAAAATTAATTCTCCGATTAATGGCCATACCGGTAGTTTGCAAGTATACCCCGGTAATATTGTTCAAGCAGGTGGCAGCACTACTTTAGTAAGCATTACGCAGATTCAACCTATTTATGTCAGTTTTTCAGTGCCTCAGCAATATTTAGCAGCGATTCAGGCTCAAAATGCAGCATCGCCTATTACCGTGTCTGCTAATGTTGAAGGCAAAACCGAGCAGGGTAGCTTAAGCTTCATTGATAATTCGGTAGATACCAGCACGGGCACAATCCAGCTTAAGGCAACTTTTAGCAATAAAGATCATACGCTTTGGCCAGGTGAGTTTGTGAACGTTTCTTTGCCGACAACTATTTTGCCGCATGCCATCATCGTTCCAAACAATGCGGTTCAAGCCGGTCAAAATGGCGCATATGTATATGTCATTAATTCTGATTCCACAGTCACTTATCAAAGCATTCAAACTGGCCCGATGGTAGGTAATAGCACGGTGATTTTAAAAGGTTTGCAGGCTGGTCAGCAGGTGGTTCTTGACGGTCAGCTGCGTTTAACTAACGGCAGTTCTGTTACAGTAATTCCCTCTCCTTCTATAGCTTCCGGATCTTAAAATGAATTTTTGTGCCGTTTTTATTCGCCGACCTGTTATGACCACTTTGCTGATGGCGGGCGTATTATTATTCGGGCTATTTGGTTATCAGGAGCTGCCTGTCAGCGATTTGCCTAATGTGGATTATCCTACCATCATGGTAAGCGCAAGTTTATCTGGGGCGGATCCTCAGACCATGGCAAGCGCGGTTGCAACCCCTTTGGAAGAGCAGTTTTCCAGTATTCCCGGTATCGATGCCATGACCTCTTCAAGCTCTCAGGGCAAAACTCAAATTACCCTGCAGTTTGATCTTAATCGAAACATTGATTCCGCTGCTTTGGATGTGCAGTCAGCGATTTCTCTGGCCAGCAAGCAGCTGCCGGATAACATGACAGCTTTGCCCAGCTTTAAAAAAGTCAATCCAGCTGATGCTCCCATTCTTTATTTGGCAGTGAGTTCGCCCACTTTGCCTTTATCAACGGTTGATTATTACGCTGAAACCTTGTTGGCGCAGCGCATCTCTATGGTTAACGGAGTAGCGCAGGTCAATGTCTACGGTTCACAAAAATATGCAGTGAGAGTGCAGTTAGATCCTAAACGCTTGGCCAGCGCAGACTTAAGCTTGGATGATGTGAATAACGCTGTAAACAATAACAACGTTAACCTGCCTACCGGCTCTTTAAATGGCACAGAGCAATCGGTATTTGTAGAAGCGAATGGCCAGCTAAATAATGCTGGTGCTTATCAAAATATGGTCATTGCTTATCGACACGGTGCGCCTGTTTATCTGCAGAACTTGGGTCAAGTGATCGATAGTGTGGAAAACAATCAGGTTGCCAGCTGGTATAACAATACCAGAGCTATTGTGTTGGCAATTCAGCGTCAGCCTGGAACAAATACTTTGCAAGTGGTGCAAGGCATTAAGCAATTGCTACCTGGCTTTGAAGATCAGTTGCCCAAAGATATCAAAATTGACACCATTTACGATCGTTCACCTTCTATTCATGCTGCCGTAGTCGATGTTGAGGTCACGCTGCTTATCGCCGCAATTTTGGTGGTTTTGGTTATTTTTGTATTTTTGCGAACCGCGACTGCCACCATTATTCCAAGTATTGCTTTGCCCTTGTCGATTATTGGTACCTTTGCCATTATGGCATTTTTAGACTTTAGCCTTGATACCATTTCCCTGATGGCGCTTACCTTAACAGTCGGCTTTATTGTGGATGATGCTATTGTGATGTTGGAAAACATCATGCGGCATGTAGAAGCCGGTGAAACGCCTCTTAATGCGGCATTGCGTGGATCAAAGGAAATTGGTTTTACCATTATTTCAATGACGCTGTCACTCACTGCAGTCTTTATTCCTTTGCTGTTTATGAGCGGCATTATCGGCAAACTATTTCATGAATTTGCAGTCACTACCTGTGCGGTCATTATCATATCAGGCTTAATTTCCGTGACATTAACCCCTATGCTGTGTAGCCGCTTTTTAAAGCCAGCCAATTTGCATCATCAGCCGCGCTGGGCGAAATTAAGCGAGGCTTGGTTTAATCGTTTACTAGTTGCTTATGAAAATAGCCTGAAATGGGCAATGGGCCATCGACGGTTGGTATTGGCTGTATTGGGTCTAAGCATTATTGGGGTCGGCATATTGTTCACTGTTATCCCTAAAGGTTTTATACCCAGCCAGGACATTGGGCAGCTAATGGCTTTTACTGAAGCAGACCCTGGTACAGGATTTGCTGCCATGGCCCAAAAACAACAAACTATTGCCAATATAATTCAACAGGACCCGAATGTGGCTGGCGTGATGTCAAGCGTAGGGGCGGGCGGAGCAAGCTCAAGCTCGAATACTGGCAGGCTCTTTATTCGTTTAAAACCTCGTTCTAAGCGTTCGCTAAGTGCAGATGAAGTTATTCAGGAGCTACGCCCTAAAATAAACAATGTACCCGGGCTCAATGTCTATCTGCAAAATGTTTCCCCTATTCATGTAGGCGGCAGGTTAAGTAAAAGCACTTATCAATATACTTTGCAAGACGCTGATTTAAGCGAGTTGAGCAATTGGACGGCGCAGTTGCAAGCCCAGTTTACCCAATTACCGGCTTTACAGGATGTTACAAGCGATATGCAGATGAGTAGCCCGGAGATTTTGGTCAATATTGATCGAAATAAAGCAGGGGCTTTAGGAGTGAGCGCCAATGCCATTGAAACCACTTTAGGTGAAGCATTTGGCAGCCAGCAGATTTCGACTATTTATGCGCCAGTTACCACTTATGAAGTCATTATGGAAGTGCTGCCGGGGTTGCAGCAAAACCCTGATGTGCTGTCACAGCTTTACGTTCGTTCAAGTAACAATAAGCTGGTGCCTTTGTCGGCGGTGGCTACTTTTAGCTTGGCAAGTGAGGCCCTGACTATCAACCATCAGGACCAGCTTCCTGCGTCCACTATCTCTTTTAACTTAAAGCCAGGCTATTCCTTAAGCGATGCGGTTTCAGAAATTAATGAAGTGAATAATAAATTGCAGCCGCCACAGACCCTAACTAGCAGCTTCCAAGGCACCGCTCAGGTATTCCAATCTTCTATGCAGGGCATGGCTTTATTGATTATTTTATCGATTGTAGTGATCTACATCGTGCTTGGTATACTGTATGAAAGCTTTATCCATCCGCTTACCATTCTATCAGGATTGCCAGCTGCCGCTATTGGCGCCTTAATTGCTTTGGGATTGCTACATATCCAGTTGGATTTATACGGATTTATCGGCATTATTATGCTGATCGGCATTGTTAAGAAAAACGCCATTATGATGATTGATTTTGCTCTGGCCGCCCAACGGGAAGGTAATCTTAGCCCGGAACAGGCTATCTATCAGGCTTGTTTGGTTCGTTTTAGACCTATCATGATGACGACCTGCGCTGCGGTTTTAGGCGCACTGCCTATCGCTTTGGCTTTTGGCACAGGCTCAGAGGTGCTGCGGCCTTTAGGGGTGGCTGTGGTAGGCGGATTATTACTGTCGCAATTTCTTACCCTTTATATTACCCCTGTGGTGTATCTGTATTTAGAAGCTTTATCCCATAGAAAACCTATTAAAACCCCTGTATAAATAGCAAAATGCTTACATAAAAATAGGTTTTTGCTTAATATTTCCTTAAGGTTCCTTTGTTACACTGTTAACAAGTAATGGAGGGAACCATGAATAACTCAGAAGAAAGGATTGCTTCTGCTAATAAATTTATTGGGCAACTGCAAAAAGTGCAGGATAGCTTCATGGACGCAAGTTATATGCCGGTTGTAGAGTTTCTGGATGAGGCTATTAACACCACCCAAGCTGTTATGGCTAACAGCGAAACTCTTGCTGATGGCGCAGCTATTAGAGAAATTTATATTAGCGTGAATGAAAAATTGCAGCAATTGGACCTTGCAACAAAGGCCATTGCGCCTCTTATTCAAGCTTTAATTGCAAGTTCTTCAGACGATGAAAAGTTTGAATTGGAGCTCATTCTAAAAAGATATTTTACGGCCCAGCTTAATGCTATTGAACAGACTGGAGAATTTGACCCCAATCTTCCTGCCAAAGCAAAAGTTGATGCAGCCTTAATCGGAACAGACTCATTTGAAACTTTTTTTAATGGCGGCGCAGGCCAATCAATGGCTGAAGAAATTGAACCTGAAGTATTGCCTAATGGCTTTGTAAACCAGGAAGCTTTAGCAATTGCACAATCCTTAGGCTCAAAACTCAAAGATGCTGGGCCTGAATTCAGTTTCACGGCCATAAGCATTGAGCAAAAGGAAATTCTAAAGTTAAATGAACAAGTTGCCAAAATTTATGCGGCTACTGAGGTTCTGTCAGTTAAAGCTAAGGATTTGGAAGCTGAGGGTTGTGATATCAAGGCAGAAAAACTAAGACAGCTTAGAGTCGCTATTAATCTCAGAATTTCAGACTATGTGAAAGAACAAGGCGATGCCATCAATACCATTGGCCGCATGAGTGAGCTTAAGGCTTCGAAATTCAAAGCAGATTGCCATCAGATCATTAGTGCTAATAAAGGGGAATTTGCTCAGCATAGAAGTGTGCTGTCCGCTTTAGCTAATGTGCTGGTGGCGGTAGCAACAGCCTTTATTCAACCTGTTATCAGTAAGATATGTACCGGAAGCTTTTCTTTCTTTAGTACCGCAACGGTTAAAAGCCTTGCTAAAGCTGAGCAGGGCATCAATAAAGCCCTGTAATGGGTTGTAACAAGCTTACCTCATACTGCAAAAAGCGATATTCTGATACTGTTTAGGAGGGCAGCATGAAACAGTATCTGCATCGCTTTTTGGCAGTGATTTTCATTGTAGTCTTTATACCAGCCAAGCTGTTTGCCGCAGCGCCGTTTTCTCATGAAGATCTTTTAACTATTCAATCTCATTTGCTAAATAATATTGCCACAGCAAAAAGAGTTTTTTCAAAATCAACTCCAAATAGCGTCATGCAGTCCAGCCCTGGAGCAGTGATTGCTTCCCCGTCCATGCCTTCTGCGAATTTTAGCATGGACTATAAGCTTTCCTGGGTCAGGGACAGTGCCATAGTAATGGATGAAGTAGCCAGCCTTTATCAGCAAGCTCCCACAGCCAAACAGCAGAATAATTTAAGAAATTACTTATTGAACTATATTAACTGGGTCAGTCTCACTCAGAACCAACAGCCCATACATCCCGGCATTAGCACTTTGGGAGAGCCTATTTTTAACATTAATGGCAGCATTTGGGATGGAAAATGGTCTCGCCCTCAATATGATGGGCCAGCTTTACAGGCCATCACTTTAATGCATATTAGCTATGATTTTAGCAAGCTTGGCAGCAAGCAGTGGCAGCAGGCTGATAAAGCCAATTTAAGGAAATTGATTGAAAATGACCTAAATTTTGTAGCAAAAAACTGGAACCAGCCTTCCTATAGTTTGTGGGAAGAGTCGATGGACTATAACTTTTTTACTGAAATGGTGCAGCGAAAAGCTTTAATGATGGGGGCAAATTATGAAACCGCGCTTGGCAACACCCAGCAGGCAGCCTTCTATCAAGCGCAAGTTAAAGGCCTTGAAAACCTATTAAACAAACATTGGAATAAAGGAGAGGGTTATTATTCCGAAGGCTTAAACCAGCAACAGTATAAAGGAGGCAGTATTAATATCTCGGTGATTTTGGGTGCTCTTATGGGAAATACCGGTGATATTAATGATAGCTTTGCGCCCGATAGCGATAAAATGTTAAGCACGGCCTTTTTTACCCGCGCATTGTTCGATAAGCTGTATTTTATCAATTTGCAGCATGCTAATGCGCCGATGCTTGGACGCTATGTTAATGATAAATATGATGGCAATCAGTTTGCTTACGGTAACCCCTGGTTTATTGCGACCAATGCGCTAGCAGAATTTTATTATACGGTTGCAGATAGATTGGAGGCTAAAGGCAGGCTTAGCATCAGTTCCTATAACCTTTATTTTTTTCAACAAGTGGCCCCCGAGTTTAATTTGAAAATTGGCATGAACTTAAATAAGGCTGATAACTCAGCAGAGTTTCAGGCCATCATTCAGGATTTAATCAATCAGGGTGATGCCTTGTTAAGCACCAGCAAATATTATGCCAGTTGCTACAGCGCTGATGATTGTTTGCATTTTTCAGAGCAGGTGGACAGAGTTAATGGGCAGCAGGCCAGCGCTAAGGATTTGACCTGGAGCTATGTCAGTATCTTGTCGGCTATGCAGGCCAGAGGCCGGTCTTAATAAAATCTTGGCAGTCCAGCAAGCTTTAGCTTATCCTTAAAAAACGGCTTTTTGAGGATAAGTTATGCATAATTCTTGGTCATATGTTCCATTGTGGGTTTACCCTCTTTTTTTCTATTTGCTGTATAAAGGAATTAAGCAATGTTATACCCAAACCATGAGAGTGGGCCGGCTTTTTGCCATGCCGATTATTTTTATTTTAATGTCTTTAAATAACTTAGACGGCTCACCGAAAATGACTTGGCTAGCTGGTTTTTGCTGGTTTTTGGCAATAGTTTTTGGCATTTTTCTGGGCTATTTACATAAAAGAAATGCCAATATTACGGTAGACCGTAGCAAAGGGATTATTAGCATTCCTGGGGACTTAAGCATGCTGCTATTAATTATGGTGGTTTTTGCAGTCGAGTTTGCCATCAACGCAGTTGAAGCTTTTGGGAGCTCGCCTAACTGGTGGTTTGGGCCTTTAGCTTTAGGGGTCTCAGGTTTGGCCACTGGCATGGCTTTAGGGCGAAACGGCACTTTTATTTACCGCTATTTTAATGCTAAATAATTTTAGAAAAATATGGTATAATGCCTGCCAATTTTAATGCCGGCTTCAGCTTATGCAAAGCAATGCCGGAATAAGGAGGCAGCGATGCAAATTGTTAATATTTCAACTTACAAATTTGTTGCACTGGATAATGTCGAATCTATGCAGGCGGCTTTTAAGCAAAAATTGCTTGAGCTTGGCTTAAAAGGCACAGTCGTCTTAAGTCATGAAGGTATCAATGTCATGTTGGCAGGTAGCCGTGAGGAAATAAATGCTTTTGCAGTTTTTTTAAAACAAGATACTCGATTTGCTGATATGAAATTTAAGGAAAGCCTATCTGATTCAAAACCCTATCGACGCCTGTTTGTTAAAATTAAAAGAAGCCTGGTGCCTGGTGCTGACTGGGTCAATCCGGCTGAGTTTACCGCGCCTGCTTTGGCCCCAGAACAATTAAAACAATGGTTTGAACAAGGCCGCGATTTTACTTTAATTGATACCAGAAATGACTATGAGGTCAGTGTTGGCACTTTTGAAAAAGCCATTGATTTCAATTTAAAAGAATTCAAAGAACTCCCTGAGAAACTGCAAGCTGCGGATTTAGATAAAAATAAACCCCTGGTTATGTTTTGCACTGGAGGGATTCGATGTGAGAAAGCTTCCCCAGTAGCCGTTAAGGCGGGATTTAAAGAAGTTTATCAGCTGGAAGGCGGCATTTTAAATTATTTCGAACAATGCGGTAACGCGCATTATCTTGGCGATTGCTTTGTGTTTGATCAAAGAAATGCCCTTACTCCTCAATTGTCTCCTAGCATTTCTGAGGATATGGTTTAGAATATCAAGGCTATTCTTGAATAGGATTATGGCCTTGAAAAAATTAGGGTGGACAATAGGGGGGTTAGCTGCTCTGCTGTTAGTAGCAGGGAGTATGTATTGGTTTAACAGTTATCATAACCAAGTGCAAACCATTGAAACCACTCAACTTCCACCGGTCAGTGTCATCGTTAATAAAGCCGCTATGGTTAATGTGCCGGATGTGTTAACGGCAGTAGGCTATATGAAGGCCATTCAATCAATCGGCTTAAGCTTTCAGGTTGATGGTAATCTTTCCAAAATCTATTTTGCTAATGGCGAAAGAGTCAAAGCAGGGGACACCATTGCTGAGCTTGATACCCAGGTCGATAGGGCCCAGCTTGCTGCTGACCAGGCAGATTTGCAGTTAGCTCAGTCAACCTATGCCAGAATTTTGGCTATTAAAAACTCCGGGGCCATTTCCCCGCAAATGTTAGACAGCCAAAAAGCCCAGTTGCTAAAAGCCCAAGCTATGGTGGATCAACAAGAAGATGTGATTGCGGCCAAAAAATTTGTCGCGCCCTTTGATGGGGTGCTAGGTGATTTTCAATATAGTGTGGGTGCGTTTTTACCGAAAGGCACGGTCGTGGTGCAGTTGGTGCAAGAAGCGCCCTTGATGGTTCAGTATTCAGTGCCGGTATTTTATCGTTCTGAGCTTGAAATCGGGCAAAGTGTATCAGTGCAAACCAGTGCCTACCCAGGCCAGATTTTTAAAGGCATTTTAAGCTATATCTCACCCCAGGTTGATGCGAATTCAGGTACGATTACCTTGCAGGCAAAAATTGATAATCCGGATTTCTTATTGTTGCCCGGAATGTTTGTGAGTATTAAACATACCATTAATCCAAACCGTGAACTATTAATGGTACCAGATGTAGCTTTAATGACTGATATTGCTGGCCAGTATGTTTTCAAAATAGTGGGTGAAAAGGTTCAAAAAGTCTATGTCACCGTAGGCGATTTGACTAACAACATGTCTGAAGTCAGCGGTAATATTCAGGCTGGAGATCAAATAGTCGTAGCAGGTCAGCAAAAACTTGTTGATGGCAGTCGGATAAATATAATCAATGATGCCTCGGTCCCTGTATCCACCGCTTCCCCTAAGGTTGTTTTGCCAAGCCCAAGCACTAATAAAACTGTGGGGCATTAGCCATGCGGCTCTCCGAAATTTGTATAGAACGTCCGGTATTTGCTACTGTTTTGAGCTTGGCCTTAATTGTATTTGGTTATATCGGCTTTTCTCATATGGAAACCCGCTATTTCCCCTATGTTGAAGAACCTTATGCCCAGGTTTCCGTTCATTATGACGGGGCAAGTCCAGATTTAATGGAAAGCCAGGTAACAAGCTACTTGGAAAATGCGCTGATCAATGTGGACGGCGTCGCATCCATTGCCTCAACCAGTACTTATAATTACAGCCGAATCTATCTTACCTTTGATCCTGGCAGCAGCATGATTAAGGAAATGGGGGACGTTCGCACAGCAGTTTCCTCAGTGACTGATAAGTTGCCTCCTAATGCTGACCCTGCGGTCATTACTTCAGGCGGAGTAGAAAGGCCGGTATTGAACATCGGTTTTATGGCTAAACAACTGACTCCTGCTCAGATCAGAGATTATGTCACTCAAGCCATCGAGCCTACTTTGCTCAATCTTCCTGGCATGGGTGGAGCATGGATTTATGGAGCAAACCAATATGCCATGAGAGTGTGGCTCGATCCGCAAAAGATGGCGGCTTTGGGCGTTACGGTCATGGATATTCAAAACACTCTGCAAAACAACAATATTGATTTTTCAGGTGGGGCCATTCAAGGGAAAGACCGTACTCACAGTATTGTTGCCAATACCCAGCTGCACAGTGTTCAGGAATTTGCTAATTTAATCGTCAGGGATACCAATGGTCAAATCATTCGCTTAAAAGATGTGGCGGATGTTGAACTTGGCAGTAGCAGCCTGCAGGATTCCCCTATGCGTATTAACGGTCAGGCCGGGATTGATCTTGAGCTACGCCCTTTAAACACAGCTAACCCTATAGTGGTGGCTGATGAAGCTAAAAAGGTCTTGGCGCATTTCCAAAACAAACTTCCAGATGGCATGACCATGCTGGTGACTTATGATCAGTCAATATTTTTGAAAAAAGCGATTCAAGAAAGCTTTAGTACGCTGTTTGAAGCGATTGCTCTTGTGATGTTGGTGGTGTTTTTGTTCTTGGGCTCTATCAGGGCCGCTTTGGTGCCTATTGCTACAATTCCAGTCTGTGTCATCGGAGTATTTGGGGTGATGCTGGTTTGTGGCTTTTCTGTCAACGTCATGACTTTATTAGCCATTATTTTGGCTATTGGTTTGGTGGTGGATGATGCTATCGTGGTATTGGAAAATATTCATCGCCATATAGAAGAAGGCCTCATGCCGATGGAAGCGGCCTTTACTGGAATCAAAGAAATTGGCTTTTCAGTGGTGGCTATGACTTTAACCTTGGCTGCGGTTTACGCGCCTAGCGGGTTTATTCCTGGCTTTTCAGCGACAGTATTTAAAGAGTTTGCTTTTACTTTAGCCGGGGCTGTATTGATTTCAGGTTTTGTTGCTTTGACCTTATCTCCTATGATGTGCTCTCGGGTATTAAAACCACGAGAACATTTGTCTTTACTGGAGCTTAAGCTTGAGCAAATCTTCGGATTTTTAAATAAACACTATGAAAGAATACTTTCAGCTATGTTACTGAAGCGATGGCTAGTTGTAATAAGCCTTTGCTTTATTGCTGTGCTGGGTTATTTTGTTTACTTCACCGTGCCACAGTCTTTTATTCCAAAAGAAGATATTGGTTACTTTAACGTGAATATCCAGAGCCCTCCTGGCTCAACCATTGACTATACTGATGGCTTTATGCGCCAATTAGAAGGCCTGTATCAACAAACTCCTGAAATCCTAAGTTATGCCTCCTTTATTTTTGCAGGAAGCGGAACTGATTTTGTGACGATGCAGTCTTGGGGTAAGCGTAACTTAAGCACAGACCAGGTGATTGAAAACCTGATGCCCGCTATTAATCAAATTCCAATTTTGATCGATGTCTCTGTCCCTGACCCGGTAGATTATGGTGGAAACACGAACGGTTCTGCGGTGCAAATCCATATTATGACTACCGCTAACGATTACGGTGATTTACAAAAAAATATCGATAAGCTGATGACAGTTTTTTCAAGCTATCCAGGCATGACTAACGTCAATACTTCTTTGAAATTCGATAACCAGGTCTATAATGCTTCCTTTAAACGTCCTCAAGCAGCAAGCCTTAATGTAAGTTTACAAGATGTAGCGGATACCATCAGCACCATGTTGGCCGGTAAGCACATAACTGATATTCAGCAAGGCGATCAAATGTATCCTGTGTTGGTACAAATGAATATTCAGGACTTAAGCGATTTCAACGGGTTTTTGAACAATACCTATGTCCGTAATACGGATAATCAAATGATTCCTTTAAGCAATTTAGTCAGCCTGAGCCCTGGAATTAGGCAGACCAATTTAAACCACTATGATCGCCTGCGTTCTGCCGATATTACTGCAGAAATCGCCCCGCATTATGATGTAGGTGAGGTGACCCGTTATATTCAGCAACAATTGGCGCAGAATTTAACGGATAAGGAAAGTTATGCGTTTGACGGTTTAATTCAGGCCTATTTAGCTTCTTCCGGGACTATGTTGAATTTATTTATTTTGTCATTGGTGTTTATTTATCTGGTGTTAGCAGCCCAGTTTGAAAGCTTTGTAGACCCCTTAATTATTTTATTGAGCGTACCTCTTTGTATTGTAGGCGCTTTGGTGACTTTAAAAATAACCGGAGGCTCATTAAACCTCTATACCAATATTGGTCTGATTACCCTGGTTGGATTAATTACCAAACATGGAATTTTAATTACTCAGTTTGCTAATGTGCGTTTAAAATCGGGTGATAGCTTAATAGAAGCTATTCGACATGCCGCGGTGATTAGATTAAGGCCTATTTTAATGACGACTTGTGCTATGGTCTTAGGGGCTATTCCATTGGCATTTGCCAGCGGCCCTGGCTCTGTTAGTCATCAGCAAATAGGCTGGGTCATCGTGGGCGGCATGGTATTTGGTACCTTTTTCTCACTGATTGTTGTGCCGGTGGCTTATTATCTTTTAGCGCCATGGGACCATAAGAAAAAAGAAATCTTACTTAAGCAAACGCTCCCCGTTAATTAGTGATGAGGAGTTGGCGTCGGTTTTCATTCTGGCGAGAACTTCTGTACTGCGGCAAACATCTTAGCTAATATATTAGCTCTAAGCCCTTTATAAGGATAAAGCCTTGATAAAAGTACTTTTAGTGGATGATCACGATTTGGTGCGCATGGGGATTAAACGTTTGCTTGCTGATGTTAAAGATATTGATGTGGTTGGCGAAGCCAGTAACGGTGAAGATGCTATACGCTTGGCCAAACAGCTCAAGCCTGATGTGGTATTAATGGACCTTAAAATGCCCGGAGTGGGTGGATTAGAAGCTACCAAACGCATTATCCGCAACGATCCTGAAATTAAAATATTGGCAGTGACCACTATGGGGGAAGAGCCTTACCCCACTATGATATTACAGGCAGGGGCAAGCGGTTATTTGACAAAAGGGGCAGCTGTAGATGAAATGGTGCAAGCCATTCACCTTGTTCACAGCGGCAAAAGATATTTAAGCCCTGAAGTGGCTCAAGCCTTGGCTTTAAAGCATTTGACTGATAAAGGCGGCTCGCCTTTTGATGACCTCTCAGAGCGTGAAATGCAGGTTTTGTTGATGATAACCAATGGTCAAAAAGTGATGGAAATCTCAGACCAGCTTTGCCTAAGCCCCAAAACAGTCAATACTTATCGCTATCGTTTATTTGAAAAGCTTAACGTCAACAGCGACGTTGAATTGACTCACTTAGCTATTAGACATGGATTAATCGAAGCTAAATAACCTTCTTTGTTTCCTTTTTCAAACAGGGATAAATTCCCTTTTTTGTAAAGGCAGGGAGAAAGGTAGTACAATATGCAGCATGAACGAAACCTTAAATCAGTTTGATATTCCTTCATTTTTAAAAAACCTAAGCTCCTCGCCCGGCGTGTATCGCATGCTGGATAAAAAGGGCGAGATTATCTATGTCGGCAAAGCCAAGAACTTAAAAAAGCGGGTATCAAGCTATTTTAACCGTCAGCATGAAGATGCCAAGACCCAATCATTGGTCGAGCATATTGTCAGCATCGAGGTCACCTTAACCTTATCTGAAAAAGAAGCACTAATTTTAGAAAGCACTTTAATTAAACAGCATCGGCCAAGATATAACATTGTATTTAGAGATGATAAAAGCTATCCCTATATCTATCTTTCTAAGCATGATTTCCCAAGAATTACGACTCATCGGGGAAGGCAGTCCAAAGAAGGCATTTATTTTGGGCCTTATCCTAATATGTCATCGGTGAAAGCCACCTTAAATTTACTGCAAAAAATTTTTCCAGTTCGTCAATGCGAGGACGCATTTTTTAAAAACCGCACCAGGCCTTGTTTGCAATATCAAATTAAGCGTTGCTCGGGGCCCTGTGTTGGCTTAGTTGGCAAAGATGAATATCGCCAAGAGGTCGAACATGTAAAGCTGTTTTTCCAGGGCAAAAATCAGGCTATTTTAAAAAGTTTGGCAGATAAAATGGAGCAAGCTTCAGAAAGGCTGGCCTTTGAAGAAGCAGCCAGATTGAGAAATCAGCTCATGGCTTTACAAAAGCTGCAGGAACAGCAAGCCGTCAGTATACAAAGCGAAAGCAATGTGGATGTGATTGCCTTAAGCGAGCAGCATGGGCAGTATTGCGTTCAAGTGCTTTATATTCGAGTTGGAAGGCTGCTTGGCAATAAAACCTATTTCCCCAAAGTGGGCTGGACAGAAAGCAGGCAAGAAGTGCTAGAAGCATTTTTGGAACAGTTTTATACTACGGGCTTGGGGGCTAAGTCTTTGCCAGATGACATTATTTTAAGCGAGGACCTAAAAATAGAGCCTGCTTTAATTGAGGTATTATCAGAGCTTCATGGAGCAGCACCCAAATTTACTTCTAATCCAAGAGGGCCTAGAGCGAAATGGCTTGAAATGGCCAAACTCAATGCAGATCAGGCTTTGATAAGTCATCTTGCTGCCAAACAAAATGTTGAGCAAAGAATGCAGCGTTTGCAAGAAGTCTTAACACTGCCTAAACCTATTCATCGAATTGAATGTTTTGATATCAGCCATAGCCAAGGAGAGCTTACAGTAGCTTCCTGTGTGGTATTTGATGAAAACGGCCCGCTTAAAAAACTCTATAGGCATTTTAATATCGAGGGAATTAAGCCTGGAGATGACTATGCCGCCATGCACCAAGTTTTAACCAGGCGGTATCAGAGGGCCAAAAAAGAAAACCAGCCTTTGCCGGATCTCATTTTAATCGATGGCGGCAAAGGGCAGCTGTCTCAAGCTACTCAGGTATTAAAACAGCTTGAAATAGAGGGTATTTTGTTGCTTGGCCTAGCTAAAGGGACCACCCGTAAAATAGGCTTCGAACAAATCTGGCAAATCGATAAAAAATTGCCTTTGATGCTAGATTCACAAGACCCTGCGCTTTTACTGATCCGCCAAATAGATGAAGAAGCTCACCGTTTTGCAATCACCGGGCATCGTGGCAAACGCGAGAAAAAACGCAGCACTTCAACTTTAGAAGAAATTGCAGGGGTTGGGCCCAAACGTCGCCAGGCTTTGTTACGACATTTTGGCGGTTGGCGTGAGGTGAAAAATGCCACAATAGATGAACTTTGCAAAGTTAAAGGCATTAGCCCTGAGTTAGCAAAACATATTCAGTTAATGCTTTCCTCCTAATCATCTGCTATCTTATCAATAATTTAGCTCTGGGCTTGGGGCATCGAGCAATGAGATTTTGGACATTACCTAACGGTTTAACGGTATTTCGTATCGTACTGATACCTTTATTTGTCTTATCTTTTTATCTGCACTATGAATATAGCCATTGGGTTACTTCCGCCATCTTCTTTGTGGCCGCTATTACTGACTGGTTAGATGGTTTTTTAGCGAGATATTTAAAACAGTTATCGGCATTTGGTGCTTTCTTGGATCCGGTTGCTGATAAATTAATTGTCGGAGTGGCCTTAGTTTTATTGGTTTCTGAATATCCTACCCCTTGGATGGCAATCCCAGGTTTAGTCATTGTTTCCCGAGAAATTCTGATTTCAGCGCTTAGAGAGTGGATGGCAGAGCTTGGCAGGCGGGCAACCGTTAAAGTTTCTTATATTGGAAAAGTTAAAACCGCAGCGCAAATGACAGCTTT
>JARDZR010000001.1 GCA_029240715.1 Gammaproteobacteria bacterium | reverse complement strand
ATTGTTGTTCGATATTTAAGTCTTCGGCTTTCTCAGGTAAACCCCCTGGAAATTTTGCTTTAAATAAATTGGCTGTTTCAAGAAGTTTAGCCGCTAACTCTGGATTTTTATTGATCACTTCCCAGTCTAAATCTTCATTAAGGCTTTCAGAAATCACCACTAGATTTGGGATAGATTGCTTCATTTCCATTAACTTTTTTGCCAGCATAAACTGTGATTGAATGACTTTTAGAGCATTGGTATAGTCTTTTTCCCAGCCGGGATATTTATGAAATTGCCCTAAATGGGTCAGTTTGAACTTTGGGAGCTTTTCAGGATGGTTAGCCTGTTTTTTGCATATCTGAGCTTAATCTGCTGTAATTAAGTTTTGGCATTGGCTTGATCCCTAATAATTTTACAAAATATTATACATTATTTTTATATAAAAACATATTAAATTAAGTGGATTTTAAACAGATTTGCATAAATAACAGACAAAAATGACCCGAAAAATCATTCACATCGATATGGATTGCTTTTACGCCGCAATTGAAATGCGGGACAACCCTATATTGAAAAATAAACCGGTGGCAGTAGGGGCCAGGGCTTCTGAGCGAGGAGTGATCTGCTCAGCCAATTACCAGGCCAGAAAGTTTGGGGTCAGGTCTGCTATGCCAACGTCAAAGGCCATAAAGCAGTGCCCTGAGCTGGTTTTGGTGCCAGTGAATATGCAGAAATACAAGCAAGTTTCTCTCGGCATTTTTGAGATATTTCGCCGCTATACCGATTTAGTGGAGCCTTTGTCATTGGATGAGGCCTATTTGGATGTCACTCATTGCAAAGCGCATTCTGGTAGCGCTACTTTAATTGCTGAAGCCATTCGGGCAGAAATTGAGCAGCTGCATCAAGTGACTGCATCAGCGGGGATAGCCCCCAATAAATTTTTAGCAAAAGTAGGCAGTGGGTGGAATAAGCCCAATGGCCAAACTGTCATTAGGCCCAATCAAATCCCTGAATTTGTAGCCAAGTTGCCGGTTGAGCAAATTTGGGGGGTGGGTAAAAAAACGGCTGAAAGACTGCAAGCCATGAAAATTCATAGCTGCCTTGATTTACAGAGCTTGAGTGTAGAGCTATTAGTTGAGCATTTTGGTAAATTTGGCTATGCCTTGTTTGAGCTTTGTCGGGGTATTGATCATCGAGAGGTAGAACCTGACAGGCAAGCCAAATCTCGCAGTATTGAAAATACGTACTTGCAAGACTTAGCTGATTTGCCTAGTTGTATAAAACAGCTTCCTGAATTATTTAAGCAATTAAAGTTTCGTTTGCAAAAATACGAAAACTATCCGATTAGCAAACAGTTTGTGAAGTTAAAGTTTCACAACTTTAGCCAAACCACAATCGAATGCCGAGCCATGAACTTATCTTTAGAGCGTTATGAATGGCTATGTAAAGAAGCCTATCAGCGTTACCGCATTCCAGTTCGTCTGATTGGCCTTGGGGTGCAGTTTGCTAAAGAAGTCCCTCAGCATATTCAGCTGGAACTATTTGAGTAAATTGATTATATTTTAGTCAATGAAGGCCCTGATTATATCGCTGCATATTATTTTACCTGCCTGGATTATTTTTAAATTTGGTTTGGGTTGGCAGAGCTTTTTTGCTTTAATTTTTACTGAATACTTGCTCATTTTATCTATTATTGATCTCTATACTGGCCTGCTGCCGGATTGTCTGACTTTATCTTTATTATGGCTTGGCCTATTTGCTAATCTCTTTCATCTGTATACAAGTCTTCAATCAGCTGTTATTGGCGCAATATCCGCTTATCTGGGGCTATGGGTTTTGTATTGGCTGTTTAAATTATTGCGAAAAAAAGAAGGCATGGGCTATGGAGATTTTAAGCTATTGGCAGCAATTGGAGCTTGGCTGGGATGGCAAGCACTGCCAATGGTGCTTGGGCTGGCCTCGGGCTTAAGTTTATTGATTATTTTATGGCATTATTGTCGTAAAAAAACATGGTTACTTTATGTGCCATTTGGGCCAGGATTAGCTGGGGGAGGCTGGTTAGCTTTAAATCTGCTACAATTAAAAAACATAAGGGGGTGGTGACTGTGAGAAGTTTATCTGATCATTTTATCCGTTCTAGTATGGTGCTATTGCCTGCTCTACCTGTTGCAGCTTTATATTCACAAGTACCGTTTTGTGGGTGGAAGCTGGCAGCCTATTTGCTGTTAGCCTATGTTATTGCTTTTATCTTTTCTTATAAAATTCACATTCAAAGCCATAAACTGCATGCTTTAGGAGTGCTGATAACTTTAGTTTTTATTGGCACAGTTATCACCATCATCCAGGATTTTTATATGGTTTTTCCGCCCAATGAAAATATTTGGGAGCTGGTCGGTTTAAGCTTTTTATTTTTGGCTGCTGCGATGGTGGTTTTTGCGGTTATTTTTTGGCTGTATTGGAAGATGGATGTTTGGATTTGTAAAAAACTGGCTGCTCATTAAGGCTTAGAATCTTGGCATAGAGTTTGAGCAGCTCAGACTGAAGAAATTGTACACTTGTTGATCAAGTTGTTTTAATTATGTTAGCCTGTGATTAATAAATGATCACGGGCTTTTTTATGAATTCCAATCTTGGTTTTACCTTAGTTGAGCTTATGTTGGTTGTGGCCATTATTGCAATACTTGCCGCGATTGCAATCCCGGCTTATCACCACTATCTCAATAAAAGCCGGGCTGTTGAAGCTGTGGTTTTGGTTGGACCTGCGAAAATGGCGGTATCTGAATATGCCACGTTGCATCATGGAGATTTAGCCAGCATTAGCAATGATAGTTTAAACTTAAGCAGCAAGGAACTGACAGGGAATTCCCATAATGTAGATAGTATTCTGATTAAAGGAATGGATGAGAATACAGCGAATATTGATGTTGAGCTTTCTGATCATCTAGGAGAGCTTATCTGGCAAGGTGAATTTGATCCTGACACTGAAAATATTGCTTGGGAATGTAGCTACCCTAATGACAGTCCAGTAAAGAATTACGCCCCGGCAGGATGTGTGGCTCAGAGCACTTAAATGGCTGTACAGCTTAACGTTAGCCGATTTATCGATGAGCTAATTGAAAAAGCAATCAAACAAGGGGTCTCAGACCTTCACTTTGAGCCCTATGCCGATCAATATCGGATTAGAAGCCGGATTGATGGTTTATTGCATGAGTTTGCTTTCCCTGCTTTTAATCTATCAGCCAATATCACTTCAAGGCTTAAAATTATGGCGAACCTTAATATAGCAGAAAAGCGTTTGCCTCAGGATGGCAGATTTAGTTTTAAGCAAGAGCATCGGCTGATTGACTGTCGAGTAAGCACCTGTCCTACTATTTTCGGTGAGAAACTGGTTGTACGGATTCTAGATGCCAGGCAAATGCAAAGAAATATTGAGAAACTGGGCTTTGAATCTGAGCAGTTAAAGCAATTGACGAAAGTTTTAGGCCAGTCTCAAGGCATGGTTATTGTCACGGGGCCAACAGGGAGTGGTAAAACGGTGACTTTATATGCTTTATTGGATTCCGTGAATAAACTTGATAAAAATATCTGCACAGTAGAAGACCCCGTTGAAATTCATTTGCCCGGGCTGAATCAAGTCAATATTAATCCCAAGGCAGGTTTAGAGTTCTCTCATATATTAAGGGCCTTTTTGCGCCAAGATCCCGATATCATTATGGTGGGAGAAATGCGAGATTTAGAAACGGCTGAAATTGCCATGAAAGCTTCCCAAACGGGACATTTGGTATTGTCTACTCTGCATACCAATAGTGCGGCCCATACTTTAATCCGTCTCAATCAAATGGGGGTGTCTTCTTATAATTTGGCGCATTCTGTTTCTCTTATTATTGCCCAGCGCTTAGTGAGAAAGCTCTGCGATCACTGTAAAGTTAAAACAGTGCTGCCAAAGTCGGTTTTAAACGAGCAGGGCTATAAATATGATTTTGTTTATTTGGCCCAGGGCTGCTCTCACTGCCGCTTTGGTTATAAAGGTCGTTTGGCTTTATTTGAAATATTGCCCGTTAGCACTCAAGTGCAAGACGCTGTTTTGCAGCACGCCAAGGTCAAAGACCTATGCCAGTTACAAAAAACGATGGGCTTTTCCAGCTTAAGGGAAATGGGGCTTAATAAAGTAAGCGCTGGAGAAACCACTTTAGATGAGGTCAATCGAGTGACTTAGATGAAAAAGCATTGCTTTGTTTGGATTGGAATTTCCAGTAATGGGCAGAAACTAAAAGCTCAATCTTATGAGATTAATGCCGATTTACTGAAAATAAAACTCAGCAAGCAAGGTTTTCATCATGTTAAAGTTAGGCGGCAGTTAGGCTTTTTTGCTAATAAAATTCGCTATAAAGATATTACTTATTTCACCCGGCAGCTGTTTATTATGCTTAAAGCAGGGCTGCCCTTATTAAAAGCTTTGGATGTGCTTAATAGCTCATCTGGGCCTTTGCAAAGCATTATTCCCGCACTGTACAAAGATATTGAAGAAGGCAAGTCTTTGGCCGATAGTTTGCAGAGCTTTCCTCAGCATTTTGACTGTTTATTCTGTCAGTTAATAAAATTAGGGGAGCTTGCCGGCATTTTAGACAGCGTGTTAATGAGATTGGCTGAACACCGCGAAAAAATTGAATCACTTAAGAAATCGGTATTTAAAGCTTTAGCTTATCCTTGCATGGTTTTAATTATCGCCATTTGCATAAGCTTAGCTTTATTGATTTTTATTGTTCCGCAGTTCCAAACGCTTTTTGCCGAGTTTAACGCGCCTTTACCTTTATTCACTCAAGCTGTGATTTCATTTTCTGAAGCTTTAAAGCAATACGGTTTAAGCCTGGGCTTAGGATGGGCTGTCATATTAGCGGGAATAATAAGATTGAAAAAACGCTCCAACAAGCTCAAGCAAGCTTGGGACAAGTTGATATTGGCATTACCTATTGTGGGTCAATTAATTGAAAAAGCTTTATTGATTAGGCTGAGTAGAACTTTAAGTTTAATGCTCAATGCAGGCATGCCTCTTAGCCAAGCCATTCCCTTACTAAGCCGGACTTTTAACAATCAGGTTTATCAATTTGCCATGGCAAAATCTTTGGAGCAACTTAAGCAGGGACGGCCTTTTTACCAGGCTTTGCAACAAAGCGGTCGATTTCCAACTTTATTGATTCAAATGCTACAAATAGGGGAAGAATCCGGTAAGCTAGAGTGCATGCTTGATAAGGCAGCCAATTTATATCAGGAAGAACTGGACCACGCAGTCGACATGTTAAAAGAACTACTAGAGCCTTGTATGATGGCGCTGCTTGGCCTTATTGTTGGCAGCTTGGTCATTGCCATATATCTGCCGATTTTTAATTTGGCTGGAGTGATGTAGATAAAAGCACTTAACTTAAATCGCTTAACTAACCACTTCGACAAGCACACCGTAAGCAGGAGGCTTGGCGAAATGGCATCAGCATTTTTAACTAAGCTTGTAAAACCGAGATGTCCGCTACTTGTAGGAATAAATCCCTTAAGTTTTGCAACAAGGCCAAACGGTTATGCCTGATCGCTTCATCATCGCACATGACCATCACATCATCGAAAAAAGCTGCGATAGGTTGATTGAGTTCGGCTAAGCTTAGCAATAGTTCTTGGTAGGCTTGGCGTTCAAGTAAGCTTTGGCTTTCCTCGCATTTAATCTGCAAGGCTTGGTATAGATCGCGCTCTGCTGGTTCTTTTAACAAATCCACGTTTACGGCAGGGAACCTTACTCCATTGGCGTTTTTATGCAAAATATTGTGCACTCGCTTATTGGCCGCCGCTAAACTCAATGCTTCAGGCAGTTCTCGAAAGCCTTTTACAGCTTGAACTCTTCGGTCAATATCTAGCAGATTGGTTCCAGCTTTTAACAAGACAGCTTGCACGATATCGGAGCGAATGCCTTTTTCTTGGTAATAGCTATAAAGCCTTTCAAAACAAAATTCCATAACGAGTTTAGCGCCTTGAGGCTCGGGAAGTTTGTTTGCATAGAGCTTAGCAGCTTCATCAATCAGCTCTCTTAGGTCAAGGTTAAGCTGTTTTTCAATTAATAGGCGAACTAAGCCAATGGCAGCACGGCGCAAGGCAAAGGGATCTTTAGAGCCTGATGGTTGTTGGCCAATTCCGAAAATTCCGACCAAAGTATCTAATTTATCAGATAGAGATAAAATGCGTCCAGTTAAAGTAAGCGGTAAGTTATCACCTGAAAACCTGGGTAAGTATTGTTCAAAAATGGCGGCGGCAACCTCAGTTGCTTCCCCATCATGTTGAGCATAATAGCGGCCCATAATACCTTGTAGTTCTGGAAATTCATTAACCATGCTGCTGACTAGGTCTGCTTTGCTTAACAGGCCGGCTCTTTCTGCCATTTCAGGATTAGCATGTAATTGGTTGGCAATAAATACGACTAATTGGGATAAGCGTTTGCTTCTGTCCAGCATGCTGCCAAGTTTGGCTTGAAAGCTGACTTTTTCTAAAACAGCTAAGCGGTCTTCCAGCCTGGTTTGCAAATCCACTTGGTAAAAGAAAGCGGCATCGCTCAGTCTTGCCCGCATGACTTTTTCATTGCCCGATTTAACTGAATCCACGCGTTTGCTGTCAATATTGGCAATCGTAATAAAAAACGGCAGCAATTTGCCGTCAACCTCGGTTAGAGCAAAGCATTTTTGATGAGACTGCATGGAAGAGATTAAGGCCTCTTGCGGCACTTTTAAGAAATCCCCTTCAAATCTGCACAGCACAGCAACTGGCCATTCTACAATAGCGGTGACCTCATTCAATAAACTTTCAGGCACAATAGCTTTGGCTTGCAGAGTTTGGGCTAAGGCCTCAATTTGTTGCTGGATTTTTAACTTGCGCTCAGTAAAGTCTGCGACTACCCAACCTTTTTTTAGCAGAGTTTCTGAATATTCATTAGGCTGAGCAATTTTAATAGCTTCAGGATGGTGGAAGCGATGGCCAAAGGTATAGCGACCGGCTTTATGCCCGAACATTTCAGTTTCAATGACTTCATTGCCAAAGATCATTAATAACCAATGGATCGGACGAATAAATTTATGGTCGTGATCAGCCCAGCGCATGGCTCTTTCAGCCGGCAGTTTTTTTAAAGCTTCGCTAACAATTTGAGCTAATAGGTCGACAGTCGCTTTGCCAGGTTGTACGGCTTTATAAAGATACCATTCGCCTTTATCGCTACTCACGGTGGTCAATTTATCAATCGAGGTATTGCAGCTAGTTAAGAAGCCTTGCATGGCCTTGCTTGGTTTGCCATCTAAATCAAAAGCCCCCTGCTTGGCAGGGCCTTTCTTTTCAATATGTTGTTCTGGTTGCTCGGTGCTTAAGCCTTTAATGATGACGGCTAAGCGGCGAGGTGTGGCATAGCTTTTGGAATCGCTGTATTCCAGTTGAGCTGATGTTAGTCCACTGCGGATCGCGTTTTCAAAGGCTTGGGCCATATCCCAAAGCAATTTTGGTGGCAGCTCTTCGGTGCCAATTTCAACTAAAAAGTCTTCATGCTTGTTCATGCTTGCTCCCCCTTAATTTGGCACATGGGAAAGCCTAAAGCTTCTCTTGCCTCATAATAAGATTTCGCGACTGCCAATGATAAAGCCCTCACCCTTAAGATAAAACGCTGTCTTTCTGTCACTGAGATGGCCTTCCTAGCATCGAGTAAATTAAAAGTATGAGAGGCCTTAAGCGCCATTTCATAAGCAGGTAATGCCAGTTTTTCTGTCATTAAGCGATGGCTTTCAGTCTCGAAAAAATCAAACTGTTTGAACAAGGCTTCAATAGGAGCTTGTTCAAAGTTATAGGTCGACATTTCTACTTCGTTTTGTTTAAACACATCACCATAAGTCACTGGGCCAAAGGGTCCTACGCTCCAGACTAGGTCATACATGGAGTTGACATCCTGTAAGTACATGGCGAGTCTTTCAAGACCATAGGTGATTTCACCGGTAACGGGTTTGCACTCAATGCCGCCAACTTGTTGGAAATAAGTAAACTGAGTGACTTCCATGCCGTTGATCCAGACTTCCCAACCCAGTCCCCAAGCTCCGGCGGTAGGGGATTCCCAGTTATCTTCCACAAAGCGTATGTCGTGTTCTAAAAGATCAATTCCAAGCGCTTTTAATGAGCCTAGATAAAGTTCTTGAATATTGTCAGGAGAGGGCTTCATCACCACCTGAAACTGATAGTAATGCTGAGCGCGATTAGGGTTTTCAGCATAGCGACCATCAGTTGGGCGGCGGCAAGGTTGCACATAAGCTGCATTCCAAGGCTCAGGGCCAATGGCTCTTAAAAAAGTAGCAGGATGAAAAGTACCTGCGCCCATTTCCATGTCATAAGGTTGAATAATAATACAGCCCTGTTCAGCCCAATATCGCTGCAGGGTAAAAATAATGTCTTGAAAGCTAGGGCTGGCTGCCTTTTGCATAATAGTCCTTCAAATGTTGCTAAAGATTTGCCATAGTATAACAAAAGTTCAGCTAAACTTAATTAGCGACCTAATTTTTTAAATTATAGGAGTGGTAAAATGCATCCGTTAACAAGACCTGGAGTCAACCTAGAAAATTTAAAAACTTTTATTGGTAATAATGCTGAAAAAATTATTGATCGCGGATCTAAACCCATTTCTTTTAGCTTGCCGGCTTTGCTTTTTAGCTTCTTATGGCTAGCTTATCGCAAAGCTTATTTGGCTGCATTTATAGTCTTGATAGTTGAACTTGGGATTCAGTTTCTTGGCTTCTATGGCATCTCCAGTAAAATTCCAGGTTTACCATTTCACTCTGCTATCGGGATCATCCATCTTGCTGTAGGCTTATTTGGATTGCGCTATTACTTAAACTTTGCGAGTAAAAAAGTTGCTAAAATCAACGCAGAAACTATCGACCCTGCTGCAAAAATTACTTTGTATCATGCTCAAGGAAGAACTTCCGCAGCTAGCGTGTTTGGCTTTTTGATACTGAATATCATACTCAGTGGCAGTGCTTTATTTTTTAAAGTTGGCGGAGTTGATGCATTTCAACACATTACAGTCCATAGCGAAACTCGCCAAACCGAGAATACTCAAGTGACTACAGTGTCAGTGCAAAACGGCAATACCTCAGTGCATAGCGTGATTACAACTAATACAGAAGTAGATACTAGCAAGAGCTAGTATTAATTGAGTATCGATTGACAAATGCTCGCAGCCAAATGATAATGATTCTCATTTGCCTGATGATGGATTAACCATGAGCAATAGCGTGAAACAAAAAAAATTCTGGCTCTATGTATTCTTTTTTACGATAGGGCCGGGTTTGGTTGTGATGTTGGCTGATACCGATGCAGGCAGTTTAATTACTGCAGCCCAAAGCGGTTCTGTTTGGGGCTATCGCATGTTGCTTTTGCAGCTAATTTTAATTCCCATTTTATTTATTGCTCAAGAGCTCACCGTTCGTTTAGGCATTGTTACCCAACAAGGTCATGGTGAATTAATTAAAAGCCATTTTGGTAAATACTGGGCTTGGCTATCTGTCAGCACTTTAATGGTTTCTTGTATCGGGGCTATTATCACTGAGTTTAGCGGAGTAGCAGGGGTAGGCCATCTCTTGGGGGTGCCGACTTCTATCAGCATGATTCTTGTCATTGCTTTTATGTTGGTCATCACTTGGACTGGAAGCTATCAAAGCACTGAGCGCTGCGCAATTTTTATTGGTTTATTTGAGTTTGCCTTTATTGTAGTGGCCGTTTTAGCCCATCCTCATTATCAAGAAGCTTGGCAGCAGATGTGGCAGATTCCTTTGAATAATCAGGCCTATTTTTATTTAGCTGCTGCAAATGTCGGTGCTGTTGTCATGCCCTGGATGGTGTTTTATCAGCAATCAGCCGTGGTGGATAAAAAATTAGGTTTGATCCATCTAAAAAGTGCTCGGTTTGATACGGCTATAGGGGCTATCATTACTCAGGTCATTATGGTTTCTATGATGGTGATCACCGCAGCCACAATAGGTAAGAAAAATCCTGGAGCAGCTTTAGATACAGTTGAGCAAATCAGCCAGGCTTTAATTCCGTTTTTAGGCAAAAGCGCCGGTGAAATTCTTTTTGCTTTAGGAATGCTGGGTGCTTCTTTAATTGCCGCTATTGTAGTGTCACTGACAGCTGCTTGGGGCTTGGGCGAGGTGATGGGTTACAAACGCTCACTTGAGCATCATCCTAAAGACGCACCCTGGTTTTATGGGGTTTATACTTTGGTTTTGATACTGGGTGGCATTCTGGTTACTTCTAAAATCAACTTGGTTTCACTTAGCGTGGCAGTTGAAGTGATGAATGCCATTTTGTTACCGATTGTACTGGGCTTTTTATACTTGCTGGCCATTAAAGCGCTGCCAGAAGCGTATCGATTGAAGGGCAAGTATGCAGTTATCGTTGGGCTAATCCTTGGGATAACTGCATTGTTTGGATTGGTTGCTGGCCTATCAAGCTTCTTTTAGGTGATAAGAACGTACATAGCTAACAAATTCTTGTAGTTGCTTAATCCCGCTTTGTTCGGCTTCAACGCACCAGTTACGCAGAGCTTGCAGTAATTCATGGTTGCTGGCAGCAGTGCGGTTCCAGATTTCTTGAAGTCTAGTGCGATATTCATAAACAACAGTCAAGGCTCGGCTATTAGCCAAAGCTTGCTCGATATGTGACATTTCCTCAGGCTTAATGAGGGCGTCATTGCGTCTAAGCAGAGATTTGGTTTTTGCGCATAAGCTGCGATATTTATTGTTATCCCAAGTGTTTTTGCGCTCAGTTTTAAATACCGGCATAACCACTTCATGCATATAGCAGGTCAATAACTGCAAGCGATTATTGATAATGGCTTTTAAGGTATCCATATCTACTTCATGCTTGTTTTTTATAGTTTTGGTTGTAGGATGCAGACGTTTTACTTTAGCCAATCCTAAAATTGACAAGGTTTTAATATAGGCCCAGCCGATATCAAATTCCCACCATTTCACCGATAATTTAGCCGAAGTGCCATAGGTGTGGTGGTTATTATGAAGCTCTTCTCCGGCAATAAAAATTCCCCAAGGAACAATGTTAGTAGCTGCATCTGGGCATTCAAAATTGCGATAGCCAAAGTAATGACCGATTCCATTAACAATGCCTGCAGCAAAAAATGGAGTCCATGCCATTTGGATGCCCCATACGATTAAACCAGGGCCGCCAAGCAATAATAAATCGATATAAAGCAACATGATGACGCCAAGTTTTCCGCGCAAAAATGGAGTGGAGTAGACGTGACGCTCAAGCCAGTCATCAGGGGTGCCTTTGCCGTATTTCTCTAAAGTTTCAGGAATTTTCTTTTCGGCACGATATAGTTCAGCACCTTGCCATAAAACTGTGTTTAAGCCTTCGACTTGAGGGCTGTGAGGATCATCTTCTGTTTCGCATTTTGCATGATGCTTTCTATGTACGGCTACCCACTCTTTGGTTTTCATGCCGGTGGTTAACCACAACCAAAACCTAAAGAAATGAGAGACAATAGGATGCAGGTCCAAGGCTCTATGGGCTTGGCTTCTGTGCAAAAAAACCGTTACACAAATCATAGTGATGTGAGTGCTGATCAAAGTAAACAGAACATAGCCCCACCAAGGTAAATTGAGTAGACCGTAGAATGACATTAGGTTCTCCTAGTAATCCCGATATAAGATTAAGTAGAGGTATTATACGCTTAAACCCTAAATAAATCAAGCTTTTGCGGGGCTTTAAAAGGTAGTACAATCAAGCCCTTATAAGGAATAATACTATGCCAGAGTTACCAGAAGTAGAGACAGTCCGAAGGACCCTCCTTGCAAGCTGCGAAGGGCAAGAGGTTAAAAAAGTCATCTTAAGAAGGCCTGATCTGCGTTGGCCGATTCCAGCCAACTTGCCGCAGTTAATAGAAGGCCAACACATTCTTAGCATTAAAAGACGGGCCAAGTACCTTTTATTTGAGTTTGCTCATGGCAATTTAATGATTCACTTAGGGATGTCGGGGGTATTAAAACTAGTCGAAGCAAACACTCCTGTTGGCAAACATGATCATTTTGATCTGTTGTTAAATTCTAATTTATGTTTAAGGTTGAACGATACCCGTCGATTTGGCGCTGTGCTATGGTCAGAATTGGAAAATTCCCATCCTTTATTAGCCAACTTAGGGCCTGAGCCTTTATCAGAGGAGTTTAATGCAGACTTGCTGTATCGTTTAAGTAGAACACGTCAGACTGCCATTAAATTATTGATTATGGATAGCCATATTGTGGTTGGAGTGGGTAATATCTATGCCAATGAAGCTTTGTTCCATGCCAAAATTGACCCTGCTACCCCGGCCAGTCAATTAAGCAAAGCGCAATGCGAAAAATTAAGCGATGCGATTAAACAGGTTTTAAATAGGGCCATTGAGCAAGGCGGCACCACTTTGAAAGACTATCGAGATGGTAAGGGCAAGCCGGGTTACTTTCAGCAGGAGTTATTTGTTTATGGCAGAGGCGGCAAGCCCTGTTTAATTTGCCGCTCTATGCTTTTGGAAACGCGCTTGGGGCAAAGGACCACGGTATATTGTCAACAATGTCAGGTGCAATCTTAGATAAAATGCACTATATTTAAGTTTGTTTAAATTTATAAACATCAGGGTGTTTATGTATAGGCAAACCACTCATCAAATTGAAGTTAAGGTCAATCCTAAGTTTTTACCTGAGCACTCTTCAGCAGAAGACCAAACTTATACCTGGGTTTACGAAGTGAGCCTGACTAACTACTCTGATAAAATTGTGCAGCTATTAAATCGGCATTGGGTTATCACTGACCTTAACGGTCATATTGAAGAAGTAAAAGGACCGGGCGTAGTCGGTTTACAGCCAGTAATTAAACCAGGCGAAACTTTTTCCTACAGCAGTTTTTGTGTGTTGCATACTCAAAGCGGTTCTATGCAAGGCAGCTATGAAATGCAGGATTTAGATCGCAATAAATTTCAGATTGCTATTCCTGAGTTTTTATTAGTTAATCCGCAACAGAATACTAAAATTGACCCGCGTCTCTTACATTAACTCCCTGTGTTGCCTCAATTTTAATATGCCATAGTCTAATTTGGAGCTGGAACTGCTAAGGGTTTTGATCTAAACTCGGCAAGGCATTCTTTATAGGGAAGTTTATTTTATGCCGATCGATCATAAACCTAAAAAACTCATTATTGGGCTGGGCAAAACCGGCATTTCCTGTATTGAATATTTGCTTCCCAATTTTGATTTGGTGGTATTTGATACTCGGCCTACTTTGACTGAATTCAGCAGTTATCAAGCCAAATGGCCAGGTATTCCTATGTATGCAGGAACTTTGCCTGAGCAGGTGTTGGACCAAATTCAAGAAGTCATTGTAAGCCCTGGGATAGATCTTAATCTTCCCGTTATTGCAGAAGCGAAAAGAAAAGGCCTGCCGGTTATTGGAGATATCGAGCTTTTTGTAAGAGTGGCTCAAGCGCCCATTATCGCTATTACCGGAACTAATGCTAAAAGCACGGTGACTAGCTTGGTAACCGATATGATCAATGCGGCTGGCAAACGTGCCAAGATGGGAGGCAATATCGGATTGCCTGCTTTAGACCTATTGAAAGAACACGTTCCAGATTACTATGTTTTAGAACTGTCGAGTTTTCAGTTAGAAACGACCCATTCCTTAAAGCCTCTGGTTAGCGCAATATTAAATGTCACTCCAGATCATTTAGATCGACATGGTTCAATGGAAAGCTATCAAGCTGCTAAGGAAATTATTTATCAAAACTGTGCCCACCCTGTGGTAAATCGGGCCATGAAGCTTAAATTTAATTTCACTGAGCCTCCATTAAGCTTTGGTCTGGACCAGCCTCTTGAGCAGCAATTTGGTTTAAGACAAGATGGGGGTCAAGCTTACCTTGCTTTAGGTGAAAAGCTGCTTATGCCTGTATCTGAAATGAGCTCTGGCCTATCGGGTCAGCATAATGTAGAAAACGCTTTATCTGCATTGGCTATTACATTTCCTTTAGGTTTACCTGTTGGCCCTATGCTTGAAGTGCTTAAAAAGTTTAAAGGTCTGCCGCATCGTTGCAGATTGGTTGCTGAAATAGCAGGAGTAAAATGGTTCAATGACTCTAAAGGCACTAATGTCGGAGCCACCATTGCTGCTATCGAGGGTTTGGGCCCGCAATGTAAAGGAAAGCTTATTTTATTGGCTGGAGGAGTAGGAAAAGGGCAAGACTTTAGCCTGCTTGCGCCAGCTGTTGAGCAATATGTAAAAGTGGTGATTTTATTTGGTGAGGACTCTCGAAAAATTTCAGAAGCTTTGCCAAATGCCCAGCGGGAATTTGCTTTAAGCTTTGAAGAAGCTTTAAAGAAAGCCCAAATGCTGGCACAGTCCGGTGACAATGTTTTATTGTCCCCAGCTTGCGCTAGCTTTGATATGTTTAAAAACTATGAACACCGAGGTCAAGTTTTTGAACAGTTAGTACAGGCTATGCAAGATCAAGGCAATTAATACAAGCCAATCCAACCTTGCATCCAATAATTAGGCGAAGTCACGCAAGATACCGCAGCGCATGTCGCTCTATAGTTTGCCTCTATTTGCGGTAATCGATTGATATCAGGTGCTACGCCTATTATCAATAGAGTGATGGCCGCTAAAACCAAAGCCAGCAATACAATATGGGCATATTTGAAGCTAACAACGCTGGGTCTATTATAAAAATAAAGGCTTAGGGCCCAAGCAATGATAATGCTTAACATCACCTGGCTTGTTGGCATGACCAAGGTGCCGCTGAACATAGAATCGATTCCAGCCATCAGTAATGAGCCACTTATGCCAATTAGTAAGTTGGCATGAGCAGTTGATTTAACTTGTTGCCGACAAAAATGAAGCCAACGCCAAAGTCCCCAGGCAATGACGCTAATGATCATTAGGGCTGCCGGGATTCCCCATTCACAAGCAATCATTAAAATAGCATTGTGAGGATGGGCAACAAGCTGTTCATAGGCATAGGCATAATAAGAAAAATGCATCGGCCCCACTCCAAGTAAAGGATGGGCTTTAATTAATGTAATCGCTACTCCCCAGATTTGCAGGCGATTGTCAGGATCCAGCAAGCTTAAATGTCTTAACGGCAAATGCACCAAGCCATGATATAAAACAAAATATAAAAGCGTGCCAAACATCAGCGCCCCAATTTGACGCAACAAATAGGCTTGAGCAGACTTACCAAATAGAGCAAAAATAAGCACTCCAACCACCAGGCTGGCTAGTTCCAACGCTCTTGATTGACCGGCAAAAGCCAGGCACCACCAATAGGCTGCCAATAAAAACAAAATGTAGCGCAGCCATCTTTGTTTACTAGGATAAAGTAGATTAGGCAGGACCATTAAAGGCAGGGTCCAGCTCATTAATTGAGTTAAGAACCTTGGATTGTTAAATGTAGGAGCAGCCAATGCATAAAATAAAGCGCTGGAGCTGGCAGCTGCTAATGTTCCAGTAGCTGCGATCAGCAAAGTAGACAGGGCTAGAAAGCTATAACAGCCTATGATAGTCATTAAGGCATAAAGCATAATTCGATCGAAGCTTTGATGTAGCTTTGCTCTTATTGCCGCTAAACTGATTGTCATGACAAACAGCATAAAAGCAGTTGCCCATTCTAATAGGCCAAATCTGGGTAATGCAGCAAAACAAGCTGAAATTAAACCTAAAACAAAAAAGCCCAAAAGGGCAATCTGGCTTAACTTAGGTAGCTGCATAATCAGAGATATACATTTTTCTCGCAAGCTGCTGCTTGAAAATAGCATTAAGCTGATTATCAGAAACAAACTCAATTGAGTTATGCGGCGAATATCATAAAAACAATAGCTGGGTAATAGCCAGAGTAAAGTCAGGGCATTGACCAATACGAAAGTTCCAAGCAGGAACAAGCCAAATAAAGCCACGGTGAATTGAGAGTTTTGTTTAAACATAAATCACCTCAATTTTTTTTATTTGCTGTAATGATAAAGGACTTTTGCTTCGTGAGTTTCCGGTGTGAATTCAGTAAGCTGCCCTGAGTCTAAGTCAAAATGCCAGGCATGCAAAAATAACTTTTTAGCTTCGACTTTGGATTTGACCCAAGGGAAAGTTAATAAGTTATTAAGGGAAATCTGCAAAGCTTCCTGTTCACAAAGATGGCATTTTTCATCCAGGCTTAACTGCGGAAATGCTTCGTTAATTTTGTTTTTAGCTGATTCGGCTATCGATACCCAGGTGGAAATAAAACTGTCTTTTTTGCCTAAAATGCCGTTTTCCATTAAGGCCCTAATCCCGCCGCATTGGCTATGGCCTAATACGACAATATGCTCAACCTCTAGGTGTCTGACTGCAAATTCAATGGCTGCGCTCACCCCGTGAAAGGTGTCCTCTTCATGAGTATAAGGCGGAACTAAGTTTGCTACATTGCGAATGGTAAACAGCTCGCCTGGTTCTGCTTGGGTGATAATAGAGGGGGATACCCTTGAATCACAGCAGCCGATAATTAATACCTCTGGTCTTTGACCATGGCTAACCAATTCTTTAAAAGTGGGGTTGTCCCCGGAAAAATAAGCATCACAGAATTTTTGATATCCTGCTCTTAAACGGTCTAAGGCTTTCATAATCGCTCCAGTTTGCGGTAGCTTAATGCTTCAGTAAGGTGTTGATGACCTATCTTAGCATCCCCAGCTAAATCAGCAATGCTTCGGCTTAGTTTTAAAATGCGGTGATAGGCCCTTGCTGATAGTTTTAATGTGAGTATGGCTTGGTCTAGAAATTTCAGTTCGGCAGAAGTTAGCGAACAATGTTGTGTAATCTGGTTTGGGCCTAATGCATTATTTAACATGCCTTGACGGGCCAATTGAATTTCCCGGGCTTTTTCAACTCTTTTTCTGACCAAAGCGCTGGTTTCTGCTGCAACGGGTTTGGATAAGCTGCCTATTGGCAATTCTGCGACTTCAACTCTCATATCGATTCTATCCAGTAAAGGCCCTGAAATCTTGTTTCGATAGGCCTGAACTTGAAAAGCACTGCACTGGCAGCTTTTTTGTTTTGAGCCTAAATAGCCACAGGGGCAAGGATTCATGGCGGCAATAAGCTGAAACTTAGCTGGAAACTCAATCTGCGATCGGGCGCGTGACAGAGTAATACTGCCATTTTCTAAAGGTTCTCGTAAGGCTTCTAAAACCTTTCGATTAAACTCAGGAAGTTCATCTAAAAATAATACTCCATAATGGGCCAGTGAAATTTCTCCTGGTTTGGGAGAGTGGCCTCCGCCTACTATGGCAACGCTAGAAGCGCTATGGTGAGGATGGCGAAAAGGGGCTTGATAAAACTGTTTGGCAATATTCGGTAAGTTTCGAATAGAGGCCAGACTTGCGACTTCAATAGCTTGGGCCTCATTTAATGGAGGTAAAATACTGGGAAGGCGGTTTGCTAACAAAGTTTTCCCCGTGCCAGGTGGGCCAAATAATAAAATATTGTGGCTGCCCGCCGCGGCAATCTCCAGCGCTCTTTTAGCTAGGTACTGGCCTTTAATATCCGCTAAATCAAGAGAGTATTCAAAATTTTGTGAAATGTCTGCTCTATAATAAGCTGGCAATTTTTCTGCGGTCATTAAGTGCTTACAGACTTGGAGTAAATTGGCAGCCGGATAAATTTCAAAATCTTTTACTAGCGCGGCATCCCCGGCATTGGAGCAAGGTAAAACAAGCTTGCGATTGGCTTTTTTAACAGCTAAAGCCAAGGGCAGGCTGCCTGAAATTTCCCTGAGTTTTCCACTTAATGCCAACTCTCCGGCAAATTCATATTCGTTTAAATCAGCATTTGAAATTTGCCCCGAGGCTGCCAAAATCCCAATGGCAATAGGCAGATCAAAGCTACCGCCTTCTTTGGGTAAATCAGCAGGGGCTAAATTAACGGTGATTCGACGGCTTGGAAATTCAAACTGGCTATTGATGAGAGCGCTTCTTACTCGTTCTTTGCTTTCTTTAACGGCTGTTTCTGGTAATCCCACTATGGTTAAGCTGGGCAAACCATTGGAGATATGCACTTCAACTGTAACCAAAGGGGCGTAAAGATTTTGGCTAGCCCGAGTATAGACAACTGCCAGTTTAGTCATCATTCCCCTTTAGCATATTTTCAACTGTTAAAAGATGTGCATGGCCTGAAGATGCTTAAAATTTAAAGCATTAGCTTGATATCATTGAGAACTTTTTAAATTAAGTTCTAGTTCGGCGAATTTTTTCTCTAAAGCTTCAAGTTTTTCACGAGTGCGGGCCAATACTTTGGTCTGTACATCAAACTCTTCTCGGCTTACTAGGTCCAGTTTGCTAAAGCTGTTTTGCAGGACTGTTTTGAAATCTCGCTGCAACTCATCTTTAAAGTGGAGCAGAGAAGGCGGCAAACTGCTGATAAACTTGTTGGCCATTTCATCAAAAAATTTAGAATCGATCATAGACGCTCCTTTCGCTTAAGAATCTATGTTAACATTTTTAATGCCAAATTCCTCTCTGATTGTATTTTAACCAGAACTAAGAAATATGCAAAGTCGTCATAAAGAGGCTGCTATGTTAAAAGTCATACAAATTTCAGACTGCCATCTGGCTGAAGACAGTAATTTTGAAAAGCATGCTGTCAATACAGAGCGTTCTTTAATAAAAATATTGGCTTATATTAAAAGCCAGGATAAGCCTGATTTGCTTATAGCAAGCGGTGATATTGCAGAATTCCCTTCAGCAGCAGCCTATCGAAAATTTGCTGCTATGTTACAAACATTTTCATGCCCTGTGTTATGTGTTGCCGGCAACCATGATGATAAAAAAATGTTAGGAAGCTTGGCCCAAAATTATCATGAAATAGGTGGCTGGCAGTTCATTGGTCTGGATTCTAACGGCCCGGCAAAGCAGCGATATGGAGGGTTTTTGCCTACAGCAGAGCTAGAGTTTTTAGAGAAGAAATTAAAGCAATCTTCAAAGCCGGCCATAGTGGTTTTGCACCATCCGCCCATGGTGCCTCACAATAATTGGTTGCAAACAGTCAAACTTGAAAATGCAGATGAGCTTATAGAAATGCTCAAGGCCTATCCTCAAGTTAAAGCTGTGCTATGGGGGCATGTTCATTTTGCGTATGAAATGAATCGCTTTGCTAAGTTATGGTTATCCTGTCCATCAACTTATCGACAATTTGATGGCAAAGCCCAAGAATTTGCGGTTGATAAAGCTGTGCAAAGTGGATTTCGTAGATTATGCTTAGATCAGTCAGGAGAAATTTTTTCTAAAACTTACTTTTTTGAAGAGGCCCTATGAAAAATACCAAAATTTGGCTAGTTTCAGGTTTAAGTCTCGTAATAGCCCAGGCAGCGCATGCTATTGTTATCTTGCCACCAAGCTCTACAGCAGTGACAAATTGCGATGTTTTTCAACAAGCAAATACGAGCTCACCTCCTGCCATTCTTAATGAAAAGGCCCAGCTGCAATCACAGCTTTGTGTGTTGCAAAATGATGCGAAATCGCAGCAGCAAAGCTATCAAAAACTGCAGCAAATTATAAGCAATACTCAGAGCCAGATCCAAGCCGTGCAGCAAAAACTAGCGGCGGCTAAAAATAGCCCTTCATCAACTTTTAAGTGGGTTTCAGCTTCTGCTGGAAATATTCCGAAACATGCCTTTGTAGCCGCTGAAAATTCAGGCAGTAAAGTTTATGTTTGCCAGGCAAATTACACGATGAATCCGGAAGAGATAGGAGCGGGTAATACCTATCTTTATCCAGGATCGCTGACAGCAAACGGTTGTATGATCACCTTTGGTGGTAAAAGCTTTGTGGAGAACCCTTATAAAATTTTAGTCAGCAAAGAAGCAGGATATTGGGCTAGCCAAGATCAGGCAGGCAATGCGCCTTCTTCATCTGATATTAGTGGCTATGTTGCTTCTGAAAACAAGCCTATTATCGGGGGCTTTGAGCCTAACCAGTATATTTATGTATGTCGGACCAATATCAACAATGTTTATTACATTGGTAAAGTGGTGTCAGGTAACTGCAATGTAGCTTTGCAAGGAAAAGAAGCCAGTTGGCCTGATTATCAAGTACTTTTGAGTACCAAGCCAACAGGTTCAAATAGTTAAATTAGAACAGGTAGGAAACGCCTGCTCTAAATGAAGCGGTGGCATAGATTTTTTGGTTATAGTCTGCGTTATTGGCAAATACCCAGTCGCTAGGACGCAGATTGCCGCCAATCAGATCAGATTCAAGATAGATATTGAAATTCTGAGTGGGCATATAACCAATACCTAGACCCAACATAGGTTCAGCTTGGCTGGTAGAGGTGTTTGAGCTGTTTTGTTGGATGCCATTAATATAAACAGGACCGGTAACATCAGCAGTTTGGGTCACATAAGCTATCCCAAGTTTAGCAAAACCGTTAATGCCGTAGTCTCCAACATAGCTAAAGGTTCCGAGTAAATTAACACTGCTGTTATTGTAAGTTAAAGAACCGGTATCTCCAGGTAAGCCGCTACCTGCATAGGAAGAGCTGCCGTTTTGGCTATAGCCCATTTCTACGCCCCACATTACATTTTGGTTAGCAGCCCAGTGGTAACCTGCATAGGCTCCCCATACAGCTGAGCTGGTGTCAAAGTTATTAATATTGTTGATCCAGTTGTTGGTTAATGGAACAGCAGGGGCCATCATATAGCCTTGACCACCATCAACTCCGACATAAAATCCATTTTGTGCAGTGATTGCTTGAGCACTGAAGCCAACTAGCATAAGGCCAGCAGCTAATAGGGTGATATTTAATTTTTTCAAAACTCGCTCCTTTTTGGTCTAAATAAAAGGAGCCATTATAAGAATTTATAAAAATAGATCAAATATTTTCCACCAACAGCTTAGAATAAATAGCTTAGTCCGATTCTAAACCGATATACGGCAAATGGATTATTATAGTCCGTGCCAGCATTTGAGAAAGCCCAGTTATTTTCTGAGTCCCCAAAAATTCCGCTGACAGAGGTATACACATTAAGATTGTTGGTAACCATGTAGCCTAAACCCATTTCAGCCATTGGAGCAAAATGCTTGTTGGTAAAGCTATCAGTGCTGCGACTCACTCCATTGATTGATAATGGTCCGTCGAGGTTTGCTTTTTGCCATTGCCAAGCGACTCCCCCTTTTATAAATACATTAAAGCCATTGCTCCACATGGTATTAAAGGTGGCTAACATGTCTATGCTTGAGGCACTCAGTTTTAAAGAACCTGTATCTCCAACGCTACCGCTTCCTGTATAAGTCGCTTTACCGTCTTGGCTATAACCTAATTCCCAGCCAGTGGTTGAAAAACTATCCAAAGCCCATTGATAACCGAAGCTGCTGCTCCAAGTGGTATTGGTTACTTTATAAGTACCCACAGGGGTAGCATTAATTAGATTGGTGGGCTGTCTGGGAGAAAACAAGCCGCTATAGCCGCCGTTAACGTCTATATAAAAACCATTTTGTGCAGTTACATCTGCATATGAAGAAATACTAAATAGAGAAAGTCCTAAGCAAAGGCTTGATAGGTAAAATGTTTTTCTCATATCAATTCTCCCAAATTAACTGTTTGCTATTATGGTAGAAAGTTTGTTTTTTCGCAAATTATGCATAATAAGCTAAAATGGATGAATCAAAAAGGGGAAGACAATATGTCACAAGAACGCTCTTATAGATCAGCCATAGCCGTATTGATTTTTGCTTTCTTTATGTGGGGGTTCTTAACTGCACTTAATGATATCTTGGTCCCTCATCTTAAAGCAATATTTAATTTGGACTATGCCAAAGCCATGCTGGTGCAGTTCTGCTTTTTTATTACCTATGGACTTATGTCTATACCTATGGCAAAACTGATCAGCAAAATTGGATATAAAGCGGGCGTGGTGCTTGGTTTTGTGATCGCCGGCTTGGGCTGCTTATTGTTTTTACCCGCGGCAGCGATGAAAATTTACGGAGCATTTTTATTTGGATTGTTTATATTGGCTTCAGGAATTGTGTTGTTGCAGGTCGCTGCCAACCCTTATGTCACTTTATTGGGTAGACCGGAAACGGCCTCAAGAAGGTTAACCCTAGCCCAAGCCTTTAACTCATTGGGTACGACCTTGGCACCTTGGTTTGGGGCAGTATTGATTTTATCAGTTGCAGTTAAATCTACAGCTGAACTCAATAGCATGAGCGTAGCCCAGCTTCAGGCCTATGACCAAACTTTAGCTTATGCGATTCAAAAACCCTATTTAATTTTAGCGATAGTCATGTTGATTATCGGCTTACTGATCGCCTTCATTCCCTTGCCAAAAATGCTGCATCATGAAAGGCAAAACATTACCATCAGCCAGCTGCAAAGCACTCGTGAACGAAGCAGTATCTGGAAATATAAGCATTTTTTACTGGGCTGTGTTGCCATATTTGTCTATGTGGGAGCCGAGGTGGCTATTGGAAGCTTTTTAGTGAGTTACCTAATGCAGCCCAATATTGCCAATTATACTGCCGAGCATGCTGCTGATTATGTGGCAGTCTATTGGGGAGGGGCTTTAATCGGAAGATTTATTGGCTCTTATCTATTAGGAAAAATCAATCCGCCGAAAATACTGACCGTGCATGCTGTCCTGGCCATCGTTCTAGTCTTGACCACTATTTTCTCACAGGGAACTTTAGCCATGTGGTCAATATTAGCTGTGGGTTTATTTAACTCGGTCATGTTCCCTACCATTTTCAGTTTAGCAATTCGGGGTCTGGGTAAACACACTCCTTCGGGATCAGGCATGTTGTGTGTTGCTATTGTCGGAGGGGCTTTTATACCCTTATTGCAAGGCCTGCTTGCCGATAGGATCGGCATACAAATGGCTTTTATTATCCCCGTGATCTGTTACCTCTTTATCCTGTATTACGGCATAAAAGGCTATGATAAGAGTTTTGGTTTAGTGGATGTAAAAGCATAGCAAATAACAGCCTGGTATTTGGCTAGCAGTTTCAGTAGTATTTTAAAATACTGCTAGGAGATCTAGCCATGCCTATTCAGGACGATCATTTTGATTTTGTTAAGATGTCTGAGGCTGAGCGCCTGGCTTGTTTAAAGCATTACCATATAGCCTTAAGCTCAGAGGAAGCGCTCAAAATCCAGGCGCTTTTACAAAGGCCCCCTAGCCTGAGCGAATGTATTTTATGGGGAATCCAAGGCTCTGAGCATTGTTCTTATAAAAGTAGCCGAATTTATCTTAAAACTCTTTGCACCGATGGCCCTAATGTTATTTCTGGGGCCAAGGAAGACGCGGGTATTGTAGAGCTTGTAAAAGATAAAGCCGGGCATCGTTATGGTTTAGCTATTAGCCATGAGTCACATAATCATCCTTCCCAAATAGTCCCATTTGAAGGGGCAGCGACTGGCATTGGTGGCAATATTCGAGATGTATGCTGCATGGGGGCGACTGTGATTGCCAATGCAGATGGTTTAAGGTTTGGTGATATTAGCCAGCATAAAACCCGCTGGATCCGTGAAGGAGTGGTGGCAGGAATAGCGAGTTATAGTAATGCCATTGGCGTGCCCAATTTAGCAGGCGATGTTTATTATGATCAGGCCTTTAACGAAAACTGCCTGGTTACCGTAGTTTCGCTGGGCATTGTTAGAGAAGATCAGATTATTCATTCCTTCGCGCCTAAAAATGCAGAAGCTTATGATTTAATTTTAGTCGGCAAGGCTACCGATAACAGTGGTTTTGGAGGCGCCAGCTTTGCTTCAGTCGATTTAAAAGAAGAGGAAAAGGCACAAAATCGCGGAGCGGTTCAAGAGCCTAATGCTTTTTTGGGAAGAATGCTGCTGCAGTCCAGCTATGCTTTATTCAAAAAGTTAATAGAGCTTGGAAGAATTCAGGATGTAGGCTTTAAGGATTTGGGAGCAGGGGGTATTGCTTGTGCTAGTGTGGAACTGGCTGAAGCAGGAGGCTATGGGGCTGAAGTAGATTTAGACCGGGTCCATCTTGCTATGAAGGATTTAGAGCCTTTTGTGATCTTATGCGCAGAAACCCAAGAACGCTATATGTGGGTTTCACCTCCTGACTTAAGCCCTATCATTTTGCAGCATTACAATCAGGATTTTGCTTTGCCTGAAATTTCAGAAGGGGCTAAGGCCAGCCTGATCGGTAAAATTACCTCCGATGGAATGTATAAGGTCAGCTATCAAGGTAGAACTCTAGTGCATGCCAAAGCCGAGGACATCACTAAAGGTATTGTTTACAATAGACCGATACAAGAGCCAGCAAGGCAATTTTCTGAGCCCTATTTAGGTAAAATAGAGTGCTGTGAAACACTGTTAAAACTTTTGGCCCATCCCAATATCGCTTCCCAAAAAAGTCTGTATGAAAACTACGATAAACAAGTTCAAGGTCGAAGCATTATTGAAAGAGGAGAAGCTGATGCAGGGGTTATGCAGCCTTTTAACAGTTCAGACTTCCCGCAGGAAATCCAAGCAACGGGAATTGCCCTAAGTTTGGCCTCTAATCCTCGTTTTGGTTTAATCGATCCTTATTGGGCAGCTAGCAATGCTGTGGTAGAGGCAATGCTGAATGTGGCAGCAGTAGGGGCCACTCCTTTAGCCATTACCGATTGCCTTTGTTTTGCCAATCCAGAAAAACCAGAACAGATGTGGCAGTTGGTTGAAGCGATTAAAGGAATAAAAGCTGCCTGTGAATCCATTCATTTAAAAGATTATCAGGATGCACCTACTCCGATTATTGCTGGGAATGTTTCGCTTTATAACGAATCGAAAAATGGAGCCATTGCACCTAGTCCAATGATTGCCTGCGTCGGGAAACTACAAGACGCTAACACTGCAATCAATTTTGATTTCAAGCAAGCGGATTCCTTAATTGTGCTCATTGGGCAGCGCAAAAACGAGTGTGGCGGCAGCCTGTTTTATGATTTATATCAACAGTTAGGTGCGAACTTACCTAAACCCGATTTTAAGCAGATTCAAAACCAGATTTACGCTTTAAGTGATGCCATTACTAAAAGATTAGTGTTGGCAGCTAAAAGCATTAATCGAGGAGGCCTTGCAGTGGCGTTAGTGAGAATGTGCATTGGCAACTATATTGGGGCTGAAATTAAGCTGGAGGCTAAGCCTATAGAACAAATCTTATTTAGTGAAACGCCTGGTTTTATTATTGAAGTCAGTCAGCTTTGCTTGGCTGAACTTCAGCAAGTGTTCAATCGCTATCAGGTCCCTATTCAGGTGATTGGAAAGACCACGCATAAAGCCATTATTGAAATTAATGAGTTTGGCTTCAATATCGAACAGGCCCATAAAATATGGGAAAGGGGAATATAATGGACAAACTCTCCTATGAGCTGGCAGGGGTGAATATCAGTGCAGGAAACGAAGCGGTTGCAAGAATTAAAACCAAAGTTGAGCGTACTTTCTCACGTCAAGTCATTGGTGGCTTGGGGGGCTTTGGCGCCTTGTATGACTTAAAAGACTTGTTACATGATTATAAGCAGCCGGTGATGGTGCAAAGCATTGATGGAGTAGGGACTAAAACCATCGTTGCGCGTATGGCAGGGAAATTTGATACATTGGGCCATGATTTATTAAGCGCAACCAGTAACGATATTTTGGTAATGGGTGCTAAAACCTTAACCTTGCTTGACTATATCGCTAATGACAAATTGGACCCCAATATTATTGAGCAACTGCTAAGTGGAATGTGCCAAGCCTGTATTGAGCATAATGTTTCATTGATAGGGGGCGAAACGGCTGAAATGCCTGATACTTATTTGCCTGGTGAGCACGATTTAGTAGGGATCGTAACAGGCATAGTTGATAGGGATAAGATTATCAGCGGCGCAAATATCCAAGCCGGGGATAAGGTTTACGCCTTTGCTTCAAGCGGGCTGCATACCAACGGCTATTCATTGGCAAGGGCCTTATTTTTTAAAACAGCTGGATTCTCGGTAGATTCCTATATTCCTGAATTAAGCCAAAATCTTGGGGAAGTCCTGCTGGCCCCGCATATTAACTATGCCAAACCAATCCATGCTAGCTTGGAACAGGCTATTGAAATTAAGGGCATGGCCCATATCACGGGCGGCGGTCTAATTGAAAACATTCCCAGAATTTTACCGAAAAACTGCATGGTGGAGATCAAAAAAGGCAGCTGGCCAGACTTAGCCATATTTCATGTCATGCAGGAAATCGGGGGCATTTCAGATTATGAAATGTTTAGAACTTTTAATATGGGGGTAGGCTTGGTGCTAATAATGGCTGAGGCAAGCTTTAAGCCTATGCAGAATGTTTTAAAAGCCTATCCTGAATTCAAACTTTACTGTATTGGCGAGGTTGTACCAGGCAATCAAACTGTCAGGATAAACTAATATGATAAGTATTGCAGTGATACAGTTTCCAGGTTCTAACTGCGAAAGAGAGACTAAGCTTGCCATTGAAAGGGTTGGCATGCATGCAAAAGACCTATTATGGAATTCGACAGTTGATCAGCTGGATTGCTATGACGGTTTTGTTATTGTCGGCGGCTTTTCCTATGAAGACCGCTGTCGTTCGGGTTTGATCGCTTCCAAAGATAAGCTGTTGGAAAGTCTTGTCGAGCAGGCAAAATTAGGCAAACCTGTGCTTGGAATTTGCAACGGAGCCCAAATATTGGTTGAAAGCGGACTGGTGCCCGGTTTGACTGAGCAGCGCGTTGCTATGGCTCTAACCCACAATAAAAGGACTGTTCAAGGCAAAGTATTGGGGACAGGCTATTTTAACGACTGGTGTCATATTAAAACCACCCCTAGAGCTAACAGCGTATTTTCTCGTCATTTTTCAAGTGCACTGCATGTTCCTGTGGCCCATGCTGAGGGCCGTTTTATTGTTCCTGATAAAGTATGGCAGGCTTTACAAGAGGCCCAAGCCGAGATTTGGCAATATTGTGACTCTGTCGGCAAGGTAGTCGATGAATTCCCGATTAATCCCAATGGTTCTATGCATAATCTGGCGGGAATTTCCAATGCTTGTGGCAATGTATTGGCTTTAATGCCGCATCCTGAAAGGACAGCAAATGGCGATGCTATATTTGCATCCATGCGAGATTACATTAAACAACAACAAAAAATAGAGTTTAAGGAAGTGGCATTAGAGCTGCCAGCCCTTGAGATTAAGCCTTATTACTTAGCAGAGGATCAGCAAGAGCTATGCGTGCAAATGCTGATTAATGATAATGAAGCCATCAGTGTGCAAAAAGCCCTACGAGATATGGGTTATAAGCTGACAGTTGAGAAATTTATCCACTGGGAATTCGATTCGGCAGTTGCCATTAAAGAAATCGCTGAAAGTAATGAGCTGTTTCAATCCAGCAAAGAGCGCTGCGTTAAGCTTGATTTAACTGCAAATTCTTTGGCCTTTTTAGTCAGAGAAAGAGAAGATATGCTGGCTGTTCAGAAACAGCAAGTATTACAAAGTCAGTGCCATTTAACGATCGATAAGCTGGCGCGAGGAGTGATTTGGAAAATCAGTTCTGAGCAGGACATTAAAGCGATTGCAGCATCCTTAATTTCCCGCTGCATCTTATTTAATCCTTATGCTCATCACTGCTATTACTATCAAAGCTTAAAACATAGAGGAAAGGTGCGAGATATTTATGATATAGGAAAAGACAGCTTGCTTATATTAACAACTAATCGGCTAAGCGCTTTTGACCGTCCTATTGCTTCCATTCCTTATAAATCTTTAGTCTTAAATCAGTTAAGCGCTTGGTGGTTTAGAAAAACTCGCTGTATTATCGATAATCACTTTATTGATATGCCAAGCCCAAACAGCATGCGGGTGAAAAAATGCCGAGTTTTCCCAATAGAAGTCATTGTCCGAGCTTTTTTAACAGGGAGCACCAGCACATCCATTTGGCAACTCTATCAAAAAGGCCAGCGTCAATTTTTTAATGCCGTTTTGCCGGATGGCTTAAATAAAAATACTAAACTGCCAAAACCTATTGTCACCCCTAGTTCAAAATCAGCCCAAGAAGACAAGCCTTTAAGGCCAGAAGATATTATTAATGCAGATTATATTAAGCCTGAGCAATGGGAATATATCTACCAAAAAGCTTTAGAATGCTTTGAGTTTGCCTCAGAAATTGCTCGGGATAAGGGCCTTATTTTAGCGGATACTAAATTTGAATTTGGCCAAGATGCCCAAGGACATATTATACTAGTGGATGAATGTCTCACTCCTGATTCCAGCCGGTATTGGCGACTGGATAACTATGAGGAGAGAATAAAACAGGGTTTAGAGCCGGAAAGTTTTGATAAAGAAATTGTCCGCTTATGGTATGCTAAACATTCTAAGCCCTATAAAGATGCAATATTACCTGAGGCCCCTGCTGAGCTTATTGCAGAGGTTTCAAAACGTTATATTGAAGTATATGAGAAATTAACAGGGCAAAAATTGGACTTAACATGGCAAACACAATAGCAAACCAAATTTTTATTAAACTTATACAATTTTGCAAAGCCGTTCTGCATATTTGTAAAACCACCACAGCTAAACAACGGCCCAGACTTTTTACTGCGGTATGGTTCTTTGTCTGCGGTTTATTGGCAATTGAAGTCTATGCTATTGATCCGAATATGAGCTTATCCGATATCATGGGTTATAGCTTGGCTGCGAGTTTAATTTTTGCTGCAATAGGGGCGGTGTTTGCTGCTCCCATCTTACAAATGCCAAAAGATGAGCTTAAAATTTTCAGAGTAGCAGGGACCGGGACATTATGCGGATTACTGTTTACTTTAATTATTTTATTTATTGTGCCTATGTATTTTCTTTTAAGCCATGCATTACCTATGCCCAATACTCAGCAAGCGGAACAAGTTTTGCTGCAGTATGGAGTGATTGTACCGTTCGCTTATATCTGTTTGCCGGCTGTCATAGTAGGCGCTATCACTACGGTATTGCTGCGCTTATTTAACTATTGGTTTGAAGCTCATGCTGAAGAAATGGTGGATGCTTAAACTCAGATTTTAGTTCGCCTGCCATTTCTTTTTCTTAGGAAGATGTGAGAAGAGGGATGGTCTATGTGCGGAATCGTTGGCATTGTTAATCAAAACCATGAAGTAGCTGCTGAGCTATACGAAAGCTTAATCCAACTTCAACATCGGGGTCAGGACTCTGCGGGTATCATGACCTGTGATGAATTTTTTCACAGAAGAATTTCGCAAGGCCTGGTTCGAGATGTTTTTGATAAAGAAGACATTGAGCGATTAAGCGGTAAACTGGGTATTGGCCATGTCAGATATCCGACTACCGGAGGCGCTTGCCAAGAGCAAGCACAGCCCTTTTGGCTGGGAAGCCCTTATGGGATCGCTTTGGCTCATAACGGAAACTTAACCAATTACAAACAGCTTAGAACTGAACTTAGAAAAAGCCGCCGTCACCTTAATACCGAGAGTGATTCAGAAACTTTGATTCATTTGTTTGCTGATGGTTTTGCTGAAACTGAGCCAGTCCATACATCCAGCGGGTTTTTTGAGCAGGTTTGCGGTTCAGTCAGTCAAATTTTCCAAAAAGTGCAAGGCTCTTATTCAGTGCTAAGTATTGTTGTTGGCAAGGGCCTCGTTGCTTTTAGAGACCCTAATGGTATTCGTCCATTATGCATGGGAATTCGCAGAAGTGATGATGGCACTGAAGATGTGATCATCGCTTCTGAAACCACCGCTTTTTTTGGTTTGGGCTTTGAGGAAATGGGAGATATTGCACCGGGTGAAGTGGTATTTGTTGACCTTGAAGGGAAGCTGTTTAGAAGAATACTTCAGCAAGCAGAATTCAGACCCTGTGTATTTGAATATGTATATTTTGCAAGGCCGGATTCAAGATTAAACGATATCAGTGTGTATCGGGCCAGGCTAAGAATGGGGCAAAATTTGGCAAAAAACTGGCTTAAAACTTATCCTGAGATTAAACCGGATGTGGTCATCCCCGTGCCTTTTACTTCCAATACCGCAGCCTTAGCCTTTGCCCATGAAATTCAAGTTCGATATAGCGAGGGCTTATATAAAAACCCCTTTATCGGCCGAACTTTTATTATGCCGGGAGATGCACTTAGGCGTGAATCAGTTAGATTTAAATTAAGCCCTCAGAAAATCGAAATTAAAAATAAATCTGTTTTGCTGTTGGATGACAGTATTGTAAGAGGGACCACTAGCCGTGAAATTGTTAGAATGGTACGAGACTGTGGCGCCAAACAAGTCTATTTAGTCAGTGCTTGCCCTCCGGTTAAATTCCCCTGTTACTATGGGATTAATATCCCCACTTCAAAAGAGTTGATTGCCCATAATAAAAGCATCGCAGCCATTCAAGAATATTTAGGGGTGGATATTCTGCTTTATCAAAATTTAGAAGATCTGCAGGAAGCTACTTTAAGAAAAGGACTGCACCGGGTTAAAAAACCTTGTATGGCATGTATGGATGGAGATTACTGCGCCGGAGTCATATCTGAACAAGAGGCTGCCCAATGAAAATTATGTTGCTGGGTTCAGGGGCCCGTGAACACGCGATAGCCCGTGCCATTAAACGTTCTTCTCATCCCAGTCAGCTTTACTGTTATGTCAGCTCCCATAATCCGGGTATTTTGTCTTTGTGCCAAAACTACCAAGTGGGGAGTATGCAGGACATTAAAGCCATGCTGAATTTTGCTGTAGAATCCAAGGTGGATTTTGCAGTTATCGGGCCTGAATTAGCTTTAAGCCTCGGTATAGTTGATCTATTGGCAAAAAACCATATTGCGGCAGTGGGGCCATCTCAACAATTAGCTCAGATTGAAAGCAGTAAAGGCCTGGCAAGAGAGCTGTTGAGCCGATACTCTGTTGCTGGGGCCCCGCTTTATAAAAGATTTAAGCAAGCTTGTGCTGAAGCTGAAGCTTTTTTGAATGAACTCCAGCATAACTATGTCATTAAAGCAGACGGCCTAATGGGTGGAAAAGGAGTAAAAATAGCGGGAGAGCAGCTATTTGACCATAAACAAGCTTTAGCCTTTATCGAACAGATTAACGGTCCATTTGTAATTGAACAGAAACTAAAAGGCCCTGAGTTTTCATTGTTAAGTTTTAGCGATGGTGAACACTGTGTCCACATGCCTCCTGTGCAAGACCACAAGCGTGCTTTTGTGGGGGACAAAGGCCCTAATACAGGCGGGATGGGAACATACTCCGATGCCAATCATCTTCTGCCTTTTTTGAGTAAACAGGACATTTTAGAGGCCCAAGCCATTAATCAATCAGCCATTTTGGCGATGTATCAAGAATGGAACAAGCCCTATAAAGGGATTTTGTATGGCGGTTTTATGAAGACCGAACAGGGCATTAAGTTAATTGAATACAATGCTAGATTTGGCGATCCGGAAGCTATTAATTTACTGGCTTTGCTGGATTCTGATTTTATTGAAATATGCTATGGCATTATAGATGGCAGTCTAGATAAAGTTCCCATAAAATTCCTAGCAAAGGCCAGCGTTTGCAAATATCTCGTGCCAAACGGTTATCCTGAGCATCCTATCAAAGGACAAGCTATTGATGTTTCAAAGCTAGATAAACCCGATCAACTTTACTTTGCAGCTGTAGACCAGCAAGAGGATAAATTAATTATGACTGGATCTCGTGCTGTTGCAGTATTAGGCATTGCTGATAGCTTATTTGAAGCTGAAGCCCAGGCTGAAAATCTAGCCAATCAGGTGCAGGGCCCTGTTTTTCATCGATCTGATATTGGAAAAGCGCATTGCTAGACGATAATTTTCCACTAATATAAACAGATGGACTATTGAAAGGTGGAAAAGACTATATGCATCCTGTAAAGCTGGGAATTCTAGGTTCCACTCGAGGTAGTATTCTGCTTCCTATTATTGAAGCGATTGAAGCGGGTAAGCTGAACGCTGTCATTAAAGTAGTGATTAGCGATCGTTCCGATGCTTTGATTTTGGACAAAGCGCGCGAGCATAATATTCCAGTTTGGTATGTTTCTCCTCAGGGGCATAGCCGTGAAAGCTATGATCAAATGCTTAACCAATTACTGAGCGACCATCATGTTGATTTGGTTTTGCTGATCGGATTTATGCGAATTTTATCGGGAAGATTTACCAGGCAGTGGTATCGGAAACTGCTTAATGTGCATCCCTCGCTTTTACCTAAATTTGCCAATTTAATGGACCTAAGCGTGCATGAAGCTGTTTTAAATTCCGCTGAGAAGGAAAGCGGTTGCAGCGTGCATTTGGTGGAAGAAGCTGTAGATGCGGGCAAAATCATTTTACAAAAGAAGTGTGCGGTAGTAGCTGATGACACGGCTTTAAGTTTAAAATCAAAAGTGCAGGCTCTTGAAGCTGAAGCCTTAATAGAAGCCATTCAAATGTTTGAGCAGGGCAAAATCTAAACGACTCTTTGCATAGGGAGAATTTTGCGAATGACAGAATTTCCCGTTAAAACAGCATTGATTTCTGTTTCTGATAAATCAGGGCTGCTTGAATTTGCTAAAAATCTACAAAGCCTCGGCATTAAAATCATTTCCACTGGAGGCACTGCAGAAACCTTAAAAAATGCCGGTATCGCTGTGAGTTTTGTTTCAGAGCTGACCGGTTATCCTGAGCTCATGGAAGGAAGGCTTAAAACCCTGCATCCGAAAATTCATGGCGGCATTTTGGGTAAAAGAGATGAGCATGCGCTTGAGGCCAAACAGCATGAGATCGAATGGATTGATTTGGTGGTGGTTAATCTTTACCCCTTTGCTAAAAAAGTTCAAGCCCAAGCTCCTTATCATGAAATTATTGAAAACATTGATATTGGCGGTCCGGCTATGATCCGTTCTGCTGCCAAAAATATGAACTGGGTTTCGGTTATCGTTGATCCTAAAGACTATGCAAGCACTATCGATGAGCTAAAGCACAACAAGGTTATCAGCCTGGCAAGCCGGAAAAAACTAGCAGCAAAAGCCTTTGCGCATACTGCTTGCTATGATGCGCTAATCGCCGAGTATTTGAACCAGGAAAAGTTTCCGCAAAAATTAAGCTTGAGCTTTGAGTTGCAGGAGCTTTTAAGATATGGAGAAAATCCCCAACAGCAGGCTGCTATCTATCATCATCCCTATAAGGAATCTTGCCTTTTAGCGGCCAAACAACTGCAAGGCAAGACTTTATCTTATAACAACTTTGTTGATGCAGAAGCCGCTTTTTCCTGTGTATTGGAGTTTGATAAACCTGCTTGCGTGATTGTGAAGCATGCCAACCCTTGTGCTGTAGCAGCGGCCGCTCACATCAATGAGGCTTTTAATCAAGCCTGGCAGGCAGATAGCCAATCTGCTTTTGGCGGAATAATTGCATTAAACCGAGTATGCACAAAAGCCATAGCAGCTTTTTTAAATACCGTATTTATTGAAGTGATTATTGCTCCCGCTTTTGAGCCCGATGCATGTGATATTTTAAGTGCTAAGCCTAATTATCGTTTATTGGCTTTAGCGGATATAGCAGCCCCTAAACCTGCTTTAGTTTATAAGTTTATTGCAGGCGGCCTGTTAGTGCAGGATCGAGATATGCAATCAATAGCAGCTGATGACTTAAAAGTGGTGACTGCTGTAAAACCAGATGCCAGAGAAATACAAGAGCTATTATTTGCCTGGAAAGTAGTGAAACACTTAAAGTCTAATGCCATTGCCGTTACAGAAAATCAAAGTACTCTTGGCTTGGGCTGTGGTCAGGTTTCCAGAATTGATGCGGTGAAAATGGCCATTGAAAAAGCCGGCAAAAATTTACAAAAAGCCGTGTTGGCTTCAGATGGGTTTTTCCCGTTTCGCGACAATATTGATGTGATTGCCAAAGCAGGCATCAAAGCCATTATTCAACCGGGCGGCTCAATAAAAGATCAAGAAATCATTCAAGCCTGTGATGAATACGGCATCGGAATGCTGTTGACTGGAGTTCGCTGTTTTAATCATTAATAGATTAAGTGAAGGCCGGCATTTTTTTGTTTAGGCCTTTAATTTCAGCGATTGTTTGATAGAAAAATAATCCTGCCAAGGCTCGGTATTTTTTAAGCGTTGTTCAATATTTGAAAAATCAAACACATTGCCCGCTTTAATCTGATCTAATTCATCCCAGCTTAGGGGAACGGAAATAGAGGCCATTGCAGTGGCTCTGCTGGAATAGGCAGAAACACAGGTAGCACCACGCTCATTTCTTAGATAATCAATTAGAATTTTACCTGTCCTTTTGGCCTTGCTGATAGTAGAAACATATTGATTAGGCGCAATTTCAGCCATGCTATCGGCCATGGTTTTGGCAAAGCTTTTTACAGTGTCCCAGTCATGTACTCTTTTTAAAGGAACAAATATATGCAGGCCTTTTTTACCTGAAGTTTTCACAAAGCTTTGTAAGTTTAAAGCTTCAAGCCCCGCTTTTAAAATTTTGGCCGCTTCAATAATGGCCCCGAATTCCACATTAGGCCCAGGATCTAAATCAAATACCATGCGATCTGGTTTATCAATGTTATCAGCCAGGCTGCCCCAGGTATGCAGTTCAAGTGCGCCAAACTGGACTAGGCTGATTAAATCGGCTTCAGTTTTAATCACAATATGCGGCTCTTTAAGCCCGCTTTTTTCATTGACTAAAACATGACTGATAGTTTTAGATAGAGTTTCGGTGTGTTTTTGATAAAAGCAAGGCTGGTCCTGGCCTTGCGGGCAGCGCAAAATAGCTAAAGGGCGATTGATTAAATGCGGCAGTATTCGCTCGCAATGCCGGTGGTAGTACTGGGCTAGATCGAGCTTGGTGACTTTGGCATGAGGATAAATCAGCTTGTCGGGATGGGACAGCTCAACTCCTGCAATTTTGGACTGGTTCATGCGCTTATTCCTGCTAATTCAGACAAAGACTTGGGCAGTTCAACTTTGACCTCCCTGGCTGTTTTATCTTCTCTTAAACCTTTAAAAGAAGGATGACGGATCCTGCCTTCATGGGTCCATTCAGTAAACTCAATTTCACCGACTAGAGTCGGTTTCAGCCAGTGGGCATGCCTGACTTCAGGGATGTTGGCTAATTGATAAAAAGGCGAATGCTTTTGTCTAAGAGGCTGCATTTTTTGATAAAGCTGTTTTAACAGGGCGTGATTAAATCCAGTGCCTACTCTACCGCAGTAAATAAGATGGCCTTTTTCATCAAAAAATCCCAACAGCAAAGAACCAAAATATTGTCTTGTTCCTGCAGGCTCAGTAAAGCCGGCAATAACAAGCTCTTGGCGTTGGCTGCATTTGATTTTGATCCAATCATCGCTGCGTTTTTTAGAATAAGGGCTGTTTATTCTTTTAGCCATTACGCCTTCCAGTTTCAAACTACAGGCCTTTTCAAAAATGTCAGTGCCTTTACCTTCTAAATGCTCGCTAAAGCGGATGGAAGCGCTATTTGGCATGTTTAGGAATAATTGCCTGAGATAAGCTTTTCTTTGCCATAAAGGAACTTTGCTTAAGTCTAATCCCTGGCAGTAGGGTAGATCAAAAATATAGTAATAAATGGATGCTTTATCTCCCAGCTCCAAGGCATTTTGGATCAGCTGAAATCTTGATATGCCATTTTTGTCCAAGGCTACCAGCTCACCGTCCATAATGGCGTTTTTAACGGGAAAGTTGGCTATATCTTTAACGACAGTTGGAAAGCGCTCAGTCCAATCTTTGCCGTTTCGGGTCATGAGTTTTATTTTACCGTCGTTTATAAAACACAGCAGACGCACTCCATCAAATTTGATTTCATATAACCAATTAAGGTCTTTTGGAACTTGCTTGACTAAGGTGGCAAGCTCTGGGGTAAGGCTTTCAGGCATAGGCTTTTTTTGGGCAGCGGCTCGTTCAAGTTCAGCCAGGCTAATGGATTTATTTGCCATGTTTGATTTCATCCAAAGAAAGATTGCTTTTAACACTGTTTGACTGGAGCAGCTCTTCATCACTCACACTGTTGGCATATTCATCTTCCATTTTGATCAATAACCAGTTATTTTTTTTACCGTCATTTTGCTTAAATCTTACCAAAGACCATAAGCCTTTTAGCTTTTTGCCATGTAGTTTAAATTTTAGCAAACCCTTCTTATAAGCTTCATGCGGCTCTTTAATGGGCTCCCATGTTCCTTCGTCCCATAACATGACTGTGCCGCCTCCATACTGACCTTCTGGAATGGTTCCTTCAAATTGAGCATATTCTATCGGGTGGTCCTCAACTTCTACTGCCAGGTGTTTTTCATGCGGGTTGTAGCTTGGGCCTTTTGGAATAGCCCAGCTTTTTAGCACGCCATCCAGCTCTAATCTGAAATCATAATGCAAATGAGAAGCGGCATGTTTTTGAATAATATAGCTTGAGCCAGAGGCCTTGTGTTGCTTGCCTTTTGGTTCTGAAGTTTGCTCGAAATGACGTTTTTTATGATAATCTTTTAAGCTCATAAAAATTTCCTATGCGGTCTCTTTTCGGGGGGAACTTTTTTTAGACGGTGCTTTCTTAAGCTCTTTTTGCAAACTTTGTTTCATTAAGCCCATCAGATCAAGCACTTGCGCTTTTTTAGCTGTTTTTTCTTTTTTTGGACTAGGGGCTTTTTTGCCGGCAGCTTTTTCTTGAATCCATTTCATTAAAGTGTCTCGATAGCTATCATGATAGCGTTTAGGCTGCCAGTCTTCTGTCATGCTATTGATTAATTGAGAAGCCAGTTCCAGCTCTTTTTCCTGAATCCGGTAATGCTCTTTTTTGGCTTTGGGGATATCAAATGCTTCTATAGGTCGAATTTCCTGTTCAAATCTTAAAAGCTCCAGCAAAATTCCATTTTGGTAAGGCATGATGGCAGCCAAATGCTCTCGGGTATGTATCACCACGGAGGCAATTCCCACTTTGCAGGTATTTTTTAAGGCTTCTCTCAGTAACACATAGCTTTTGACAGCCTGCTTATCGGGTATTAGATAATAAGGTTTTTCAAAATAAATAGGCTGCACTTCTTGTTGGTCGATAAAGCATTCAATGTTGATAGTTTTAGTTTGTTCAGGAGCGGCTTTTTGAAAATCTTCTTTTTCAAGCACGACGTAATTTCCTTTATCAAATTCATAGGCTTTAACAATTTGGTCCCATGGGACTTCTTCGCCGGTTTCCTCATTGATTCTTTCATAATGAACTTTAGCTTTATTGCGACTATCTAGCATTCGAAAGTGCAAATCAGCCCGGTGTTCTGCAGAATAGAGTGTGACTGGAATATTGACTAGGCCAAAGCTGATATGACCTTTCCAAATTGGGCGAGGCATTGTAAGCTCCTATGATTTAAATAAATTTATTAATTTTTTTGCATCATTGATGGCATCCATGTGCATAGTGTTATTAAAGTAAATCCATGCTTGTTCTGCTGCCGAGTTATTAATGAGTTTTAACCAGGAGTTCAGTTCAGCGGCATGGGAGCCACAGTACCAGGTTTTGCTGCCATGAAAGCGCAAATAAAATAATGTATCGCAAGGAGCTTTTGGAAATTCTTTAAAAGCGCTTAGCTGGCAAAAGCTGATTTTTGCATGCTTTAAAGCCTGATAGACTTTTTCCTGCCACCAACTTGGATGACGAAATTCAATGACGTTTTTATAGCTAGGATCCAGTTGATCTAATATGCGATCAAGCAGCTCTGGTTTAAAACTTAAACTTTCTGGCAACTGAAATAAAATACAGCCCAGTTTTTCTTGCAAAATATCAGCCAGTTTATAGAAGTCTTGCAGCATTCTTTGGGTATCAATAAATTTATGATAATGGCTAATAAATCGAGGGGCTTTTAGAGAGTAGCTGAAACTAACCGGGGCCTGCCTATACCATTTTTCTAAAGTGCTGGCTTGAGGAAAACGATAAAAACTGGAGTTGATCTCCACGGTATTAAAATGCTCAGCATAATAAGCAAACCATTTTGATTTTGCTAAATGCTTTGGATAGAAGTGGCCTTTCCATTCAGGGTATTGAAATCCAGAACAACCGATCCAGATTTTCATAAAGCCTCCAAATGCTTGAGAGTATCATTATATCGCTATTTCAATAGCAACTGTGAGACTGTATTTTCTGTTTGCAAATGCTATGCTTAATCATCAAACTTATTGCTTAAAAGGGGGTGCTATGAAAGCCAAAGTTGCCATTATAATGGGCTCCCAATCAGATTGGCCGGTTTTAGAGCATAGCGCCCAAACCTTAGATCAGCTTGGAATTCCCTATGAAGTCAGTATTGTTTCAGCCCATCGTACTCCAGATAAAATGTTTGAATTTGCCGAATCAGCAGAGAAACACGGCATAGAGGTCATTATTGCAGGTGCTGGTGGGGCGGCCCATTTGCCGGGCATGACTGCGGCCAAAACCCATTTGCCAGTATTAGGTGTGCCTATGCCTACCCAAGCTTTAAATGGCATGGATTCTTTGCTTTCCATTGTGCAAATGCCAAAAGGCATTCCAGTTGGAACTTTAGCCATTGGCCAGGCGGGTGCTGTAAATGCCGCTATTTTAGCCGCTGCCATTCTGGCTATTAAATACCCTGATATTCAAGAAAAGTTAAAACTCTATCGAGCTCAACAAACAGAACAGGTATTAAATCAACTTGACCCCAGGAAGGCACAATGAAAATAGGCATAGTCGGTGCAGGACAATTGGCTCAGCTTTTGGCGCATAGCGCTTATCAACTGGGCCTTGAAACTTTATGTGTCACTGAAGAAATAAGCCCGCCGGCTGGCAAAAACAGTCCTTTATTAATAGGCTCGCTTGAAGAAGCAAATATCATGCAAGAGTTTGTGGCATCTTGCGACGTCCTTACGATTGAAAATGAAAATATAGAAGTGGGGCTGTTGCAACAACTGGAGCAATATAAGCCCGTCTACCCTGCGCCCAATGTGCTTAAGTTTGCCCAAGACAGATTGCTTGAAAAGCAGACTTTGCAACAGCTAAATATTCCTGTGCCTGATTTTTTTGATGTGGGTTCTGAGCATGAGCTGCGTCATGTTTTATTGAGTATGGGCCTGCCCGCTGTTTTAAAGACCAGAAGGTTTGGCTATGATGGAAAAGGCCAGTTTCTTATTGAGAGCTTAGAACAAATTCCAGAAGCTTGGCAAGCCATGAAAGCTGAACCGGCAATTGTCGAAAAATGGATTGAATTTGACTATGAACTGTCATTGTTGGCCGCTCGAAATAAACAAGGGGAAATCATATTTTACCCTTTAATTAAAAATACCCATCAAAAAGGAATATTGCGGCTTTGTGAATTTCCACTGCGAGATTCCATTTTGCAAAAACAGGCAGAAAGCTATGCAAGAAGTTTGCTTGAACATTGTAAATACGTTGGGGTATTGGCCTTTGAGTTTTTTGCCGGCAGTTTTGGGCTAATGGCCAATGAAATCGCACCAAGAGTGCATAATTCAGGGCATCTCACCCTAGAAGCCACTCGAGCCAGTCAGTTTGAAAACCATTTAAGGGCCATTTGTGGCATGCCTTTAGTAGAACCTGAAGTCATCGCTCCAAGTTTAATGATCAATATTATCGGAAACTGGCCTAAGCTTAAAATATCTGACTTTAATCCTGGCATACATGTCTACAAATATGGTAAAAAAGCTCGAGAAAACAGAAAGCTAGGGCATATCACTGTTTTGGATTCGCATAAAACTTTACCAGAGGTTTTAATCGAGCTAATAGAGGCTGCCCAGCGATAACATTGCGAGGGAAATATGCCGTTAAATACAGAACGTTTGCTAAATGAAAGTCGGCACTACGCGGATTTTACTTTAGCTGGGCCAACTAAAGACAGCAAAACAAGATATCAGAGCAGTGAAACTTTGCGTGAAGTGGTTCCAGAACTGAGCCAATTGAGCGATAGTTTTCGCACAAGGCTATGCAGTTGCTTTTATCCGCCTTCGTTTTTGCAAGTGTTCAGGTCCTATTTGGATCAGCCAATCAATACCATGACTTTTGATGAACTAAGCCAAATGTATCGTGCCTATGCAGTAAACCAGGTTTTAGAGCCTAAGGTTTCTCAAAAATTAGGCATGCTTTTAGCAGGTGAGTTGTTATTTTATAGAAAGCCTAAGATTAAAGGCTTATTGTTTGCCGGCAAGGATGATTCTCAACATGGCTCGATCTTAAAAGAATTTTTAGCATTGGTTCCAGCAGATATGCAGGACCAAAGAGTCTTTATCGAGCTTAAAGCAGAATTAAAAATGATGGGCGTTTCGCTAAAATTATAAAGAGGATTGATATGCCAAATACTTCAGCAAATTTAGCAGTATTAGAAAAGGGCGAGAGCGAAGAGGATGTTTATACCGAAGGCCTGCTAGAATACGTTGAGACCGAGCCTCCATTTCGCCCAGACTCTTGTTTCAGGGAGCAAACTTTTGTTGGCGCTATTAAAGAACTCGCCCAATTACAAGACAGCAGAGCCGCGTTTGAAAAGATCTGTTGCTGCTTTTTTGGTCCAAGCTTACAGCAAGTAGTTGAGCCCTATTTAGAGGCAAGAATAGATGCTATGAAGTTTGAATACCTGATGAACTTTTATTTTCAACTACAAAGAGTCAAAGCCCGCAATCCCATAGAAGATAGCTTGTTAAAGGCCACCATTACCGTCATCGTGAGAGAAGCCAATCACTGTTTTGATGCGAGTGAAATCCTAAGATGTTTAGGGCGCCGAGCTAAAAATACAGAGGAAGAACTACAGGCAAGAGCCGTTTGGAATTCTTATGAGCCAAACGATCAAATATGTATGCCTGCGCGTATAAGAGAACTGTATCCGGCACGTTAGATAGTGGGTTTTAAGGATTTTATCCATTGCTGGCATAAAACATTAATTTCATCAGCGCTGTGAGCTTTGGGGTCAATTGCTTCTCCAATCAACACGCTGATTTTGCCAGGGTATTTAATAAAACTGTTTCTGGGCCAGCATGTTCCAGAATTTAAAGCAATAGGTACAATAGGATAGCCGCAGGCCTTAGCAAGAGCGGCGCCTGTTTTATGTAAAGCCGGATAATGGCCTGGTGCGACTCGAGTGCCTTCTGGAAAAATGGCAATAGATAGTCCTTGGTCTAAGCGGTTTTTCCCTTTCTCAAATACCTTTTTAAAAGCTCTAATTCCTTGCGAACGGTCGATGGGGATTTGTTTGGTGATCACCATGCCCCAGCCGATAATCGGCACATACATAAGAGACCTTTTGCAGACAAAAACACAGGGCGGCAAAATGGCATTAAAGGCAATGGTTTCCCAAGCTGATTCATGCCGGCTTAAAAAAACCACCGGTTTTTTACTTAAATGTTGCCTTCCTTTTACTTCATAGGAAATGCCGCAAATTATTTTGGCCAGATATACCGTAAATTTGGCCCAGCTTCTACCAAGCTCTAGCCTGACTCTAAAAGGTAAAAGCAGGGCTATGTACATAGCCAGCATAAAAATAAGAGCCGAGCTTGCCATTAGGCAATAAAAAACCAGAGAGCGCAAAATTAAAGTGAACTTATAAAACATGCTAAGCCTTAATTTAATAAAAAGTGAGTGAATTCCTGCAGGCTATTATATATCGATACTTCATGAATAAGCTCTGGGTGTTCTTGTAAACTCCGTTCGCCTTTGCCGGTTTTAACCAAAATAGGCTTGGCGTTGACAGCACGAGCTGCTTGAATATCCTTAAAGCTGTCCCCCACAAAGTAGGCATTTTCTAAGTTTACGCCTAATTGTTGACTGATCTGAAGCAAAAGGCCCGGTTTGGGTTTGCGACAATCACAGTGATCATCAGGGCCATGCGGACAGTAAACCAGGGCATCAATTTTCCCGCCAAGTTGTTGCAATAGGCTTTGCATTTTTTGGTGCATGGCTTTAAGTTCGGCTACATTAAATAGACCACGAGCGATGCCGGACTGGTTAGTGGCAACGGCCAGTAGGTATCCTGCCTGATGCAGACGGGCCATCGCTTCTAAGCTGCCGGGAATGGGCTGCCATTCCTCAACAGATTTAATGTATTCATCCGAATCGAAATTAATGACGCCATCGCGATCTATTATAACAAGCTTTTTCATGTAGAAGAGTGTAGCAGCTAATCGGTAACTTGTTCGAGATTAGTTTGCACTTCTTCCGGTTCGCTTTCAGCGGTGAGCTTGGTATCTTCTAAGTAATTATATAAGGTTTGAGCATGGCATCCGACCAGTTTGGCAATAGAAGCCTTGCTGATGTTCAACGCTAAATACTTTTTAATTTCAGTGCGGTATTTGTCCAGTTTGCGCGATTTGTTCTTGCGACCTTTTGGACGGCCTAAAGGTAGACCGGCTGCCCGACGGCGTGCTAATGCATCAACGGTACGCTTGCTTAAAAAGTCTTCTTCTACACACTGCATCAGGCGTAAGAAACTTTTGGTATCCATCGCTGTTTCTGGAACAAAGGTTTCATTGTATTTAATAAATTGCAGTTTCAATTCAGCTTTTGCAACTGCTTCCAATATTTCTAATAGCTGCAAAGTTGAGCGCGCCAGGTTGCTGGCTTCGTAAGTAATAATCAGATCATTTTTCTTAGCTTTTTGAATAATATGAAATAATTCACGTTTTTCCCAGCTTACTTTATTAGATTGAGGGTCAACAACCATGGAATCTAATTTAATGGCATTTTTTGCAATATAACTATCTAAGTGCTCTTTGCCATTGGAAGGATTGTCTTCGTCTTCAGAAATGTAGCCATAAATCATGTGCATTACCCGTCGTTTTTGCTTAATATAATCACCATGAAATTATCGTAAATCAAGCAAACAAAATAGTAAAGCTAAAAATGAATAAAAATATATATTTTTAAAAACATTTTAAGATAAATACATTATAATCGTTTATAACCCCCGGATTATAATTTTGACTATAATAATGAGCTACTTATTGAAAAAATATAGCCAGCCAGGATGACAGAGTGGTAAAATCATGCTATTTGATTAAAGGTTAACTCAAGGATTAATATTCATATGGTGAAAGATTACGCCAAGCTTAATAGCCAATCGCTAAAAGCTACCGTGGTATCGGCGAGCAGGCCTGCAGCTGTTCAAAATACTAACGCTTCTGTTAAGCAGCAAAAGAATAGCAAGCCATTGCCCATTGCTGCAGCAATTTTGACCGTGCTTCTTGGTGCTGCTTTGATATCAGGTTTGGTCATGGCTTATAAGCATCGTGATAGCTTGACTGCTTTTAAAGATAAAATCACTTTATTTGTAGGCAGCTTTAAACATCACGGTAGTAAATCTGCCGATAAGATGGAAAATGGCCATTTGGCGATTGATCAGAGCTTATCTGATCCTACCCAAAATATTGCTGCGGATAGTGAACAAACCTTGAATCTGCCAGCCAATGTTAATCTAAATGCTCCTATGCCTTCACCTCAAAAGAAAAAAGCTCCTAAAGCAGCTGCGCCTCAAGCGCCACAACCTGTGTTTGACTTTTATACCGTATTACCCAGCGGAGCAGCGAATAATCCAAACACTTCCGCCAACTCAGGATCTTCTCAGCCTGTGCCTCCTCCTGCTTCTAATCCTGCTAATGCACAGGCCCCAGCTAAGTTTGTGGTCGATGTGGGCTATTACCAGGATCAACAAAGCGCTAATCAGATGAGGTCTCAATTAATATTGGCGGGCTTTAATCCAACTATAAAAACTACAGGTTCTTTAAGCAGCCCTGCTTATCAGGTAGAGCTTGGGCCGTTTGATAACGTGCAGCAGGCCAATCAGATTAGGCAGCAACTGCAATCCAATGGGATCAGCAACAATATTGTGGTCCACCCACAGTAGCAGCCTAAATCAATCCTAAAGATTTTAGATGCAGGTTTTTGCTGCGGACGTAGTTGTCAGCGCTGAATTTGAAAAATTCGAGTTCTTGAGGGCTGAGCTCTCGCACTGCTCTGGCTGGATTGCCACGCCACAGATAGCCACTTGTTAGTATTTTCCCGGGACTGACTAAACTGCCTGCAGCAACTAGCACTTGAGGCTCAATAACCGCGCCGTCTAAAATAACGGCCCCCATGCCAATAAGCACTTGATTATGAATAGTACAGGCATGAACGGTCGCATTATGACCGATGGTGACTTCATCACCAATAATGAGAGGTTGACCGCCGGGGTGATAAATACTGTCTTGAGTAGTGTGAAGCACAGAGCCGTCTTGAATATTGGTAGCCCTGCCAATGCTAATAGCTAATAAATCGCCTCTAATGGAGACACAGGGCCAAACTGAGCTGTCTTCCCCTATACTGACCTGACCGGTGACTACTGCCGCAGGATCAATAAATACCCCTTTGCCAAGTATAGGCCTATGGCCATTAAATTCTCGAATATTCATTAAGTTCTCATTATTTTGAGCTTTAAACTTTTCTATTTAATAATACCTGCAAAACGTTTTCCATCCTATTGTTAGAAAAAATCCGGCCTAACAATTGAGATTTTTCAAAAACCATATTGCGTTGGAAAAAATTGGCAATATCAGGGTCATTTTCTTTGTGTTTTTGAGCATAGTTAATCACTTTCATGACTAAATCGGTGTTAATGCTCTGCAGTCTATGCACCATAAACAGCATGTAAGGGGCGGGCAATTGATTTAGAATTTGGATCAGAACAACTTCATCCACCTTTTCAACATTGGCGGTGTGAAAAAAGCCAAGTAATTTTTCAACAGAACTGAGTTCTTGTTCGCTAAGAAGGGGATATTCTTTTTCAAGTTTTTCCAGATTAATCAAAATATCATTGATTAATGGGTTTTTAAAAGAATGCCAATGTTTTATGATATCTTGCTTTAAGGCCATTTTGTTCTCATGTGGTCATTAATAACATTATTATAAAAGTTTTTTGTTAAATTTTTTAGATTTTTTTGTATCGTATAATTCGTTGAAATAATTATGCCTTAGTTCAGGCTAAGCTAAGTATGTAACAATGTTACATTAATTATTTTTACACTAAAAATGACTTTACGTATTATACACCAGCATCTGTTTTGATACTAAAGAAAGACAGACTAGTGATATCTAATGAAAAATTGTCTACACTTTCTTTACATGTTTTAGGGATTGATATGATGAAAAAGCTTAAAGTTTTGAATTTACTATTAGTCTGTTTAGGGGCTTTTGGTTCATTTGCTTTAGCAGATACGCCTTATAATGGGCCAAGTCAAGTCACAGGCTTGCAAGCTGTTCAGCTTCCTTCTGCTCAAAGTACTAACAGTGATGTAACCAATCAGGGTGCATCAGATCAAGCCTTTCAGCAACTACTTAACAACACCTTTCCCTTAACTCCTGAACAAATTCATGAGTATAAGAATACTGCTGCTGCCCAGCAAGAAGCGAGTTCTTTGCCGCCCGGAGATGTTCCTGCTAATGGAACTTCTTCTATTATTCCAGTCACAGTTAAGCCAGGTGGTCTTATGCCGATTGTTAGAATCGGACAGGGTATGATTACCTCTTTAGTTTTTATTGATGCCAGCGGCCAGGTGTGGCCTATTACTTCCTACAGTATTGGTGATTCTCAATCTTTTAACGTGCAGTGGGACAAAAAAAGCGGCGTACTGATGATTCAGGGTCAAAAACTATATGCTCAGTCTAATATTGGGGTGATGCTGCAGGGCATGCAAATTCCTATTATGCTAAACCTTATAGTGGGCCAAAAAGAATGGGATTATCTGGATTATATTCGAATGGACCAAAATCAGAATGGAAGTTCTGCTGCGGTCCAGCCAAGCCAAGCCCCTGGCTATTTGATTGATTTGCTAAATGGTTTACCTCCTCAAGGGGCTACAGCCTTAACCGTGTCAGACAGCAATGTTCAGCTATGGTCATACAATGACGATTATTTAATGTTGACCCATGCTACTTTGCTTTCCCCTGGTTGGATTTCTCGTGCAGATGGCCCAGGAACTACCCCTCTGCATGCTTATGAATTGCCGGTTGCTCCTTATATTTTGATTTCTAATCAAGGTAATATAGAGCGCGTGCAAGTTGTGGAGAACGATAATGCAAATAGTTAAGAACAGCTTTGCTAAATTATCTAACTATCCTAGGCTGCGAGTCCTAGTCATTATTGTAGGCTTAATTGTCTTATTTATTATTGGTATGAATTTATTTAGCTCAGGGGATAGTGCCAATAAGCCTTCGGCTCCTCCCTCAAGAATTAGTCCAATAACTTCGCGGGTATCTGAGCCGGTTGCGCCGGTTCAGCAGAAAAACTATGAAAATTTAGCAAACAAGGTCGATACAGCTGAAACCACTCAAGAAATTCAGGGCGGTCAGACTGTATTTTCCAATGTGTTTGGTGGGACTTCGACTGCAGTAAACCCTCAGAAACCTACACAGACTAAAGCTCAAGCCACGGCTAATACGCAGCCAGCCTCAGCAGGTGCAAACGCTCCATCGCAGGGACAGGTAATTAGTCCGGAGCAGGCTGCAGCAAACGGGCAACAGGCTCAAAAAGGCTCTGCCAATGCCAATAACGCGGCTAACCAAAACAATTCGCAGCTAAATCAGAATTTAAGCAATCAGCAACAGCAGCTTTTATACCAGCAACAACAGCAGGCAGCATACCAGCAGCAACAGGCTGAAATGCAAAAGCAGCAACAGCTTATGCAGCTTCAACAGAGTATGTCTTCCTCTATTCAAAATATGCAGGACAGTTGGAAGTTGCCATCCCAGACTGTGGTACAAAGTAGTCAACCAAGCAATAGTGGTGGGGCATCAGGCGCAAGCTCTGCTCCTCAAGGTCCTGTTGCTATTAAGGCAGGTACCATTATGTTTGCAGTGGTGCAAACTGCCCTTGATAGCGATCAACCGGGTACACCGGTAATGGCAACAATTGTGACGGGCCCCTACACAGGTGCTTTATTGCTAGGAAACTTTAAATTAGAAGGTGAGAAGCTGGTGGTGACATTTAGCCAAATGTCATTGAAAAGCCAGCCTAGTACAGTCGGTATCGGTACTGCTTATGCAATTGACTCGCAAACTGCCAATAACGCAGTGGCGACCAGTGTTGATAACCATTATCTTCTTCGCTATGGTATGCTTTTTGCTGCAAGCTTTTTGCAGGGTTTTGGTAGTGCTTATCAAAGTTATACTTATCAATGTCCTCCTAATACAACAAACTGTACTGTGATTAACGGCACGAGCGGGGTACCTAGTACTACAGCCACTACTAAAACTGCGATGTATCAGGGTTTTGGCCAAGTGGGTACCAATTTAGGTCAGGTTGCAGCTAATCAGTTTAATACTCCTCCAACAGTGACACTTGCTCAAGGAACTGGAATTGGGGTGCTGTTTATGAATGACGTCAGAATTCCCTAAATAAAAGGTGTAGAAATGAAAGAAGAAGATAACTTTAACTTTGATGATGATTTTGACAGTTCAGCAGAGGAAAGTCCTAAAGAAAGTAAGCAAGAGGCAGATATGCTTCCAGGCGATGAATTTGCTATGGAAGAAAGCGAAGAAGAGCTACCTAAAGCCAAAGCGGGTTTGATGGATTTTATAAAAGCTAACTGGTTGATTATAGTCATAGGCGGAGTGGGAGCTGCAGTAGCCGGTTATCTTACCTACGGTATTTTGTTTCCTTCAGCTCCACCAAGACCAGCTGTTCAAGTCCAGCAGTCCCAAGGTTTTGGTCTTAAGCCAGTCGTACCAGAACCCAGCAAAGCTGCAAGCACTAGCCAAACACCTGCTAGTACACCTAGCCAAGCTTCCACCATTGCTAATCCTGCTATGCAGACAACCGCTCCAGCAGGAAGCAGTCAGAATCCAGCTGCTTCTCAAATGATGACTACTGCGCCAGTGACTCCTACCATCACTATGACCCAGCAAGACATTAAAACTTTATTGCAGGGTTTTGCCAAAGTTGTGAACGAAAGCACTCAAAATATTTATTCACAGATGCAAAACTTGCAAGTATTAATCCAAGATGTGGGGCAAGCTTCTTTGGCACAACAGAAGCAAAATACACAAATTATCAACGCCTTGAGTAATATGCAGCAAAGCATGCAAACTCTGGCGAATAGTTTGAACACTTACAATAAAAATATGCAGAACATCAGCCTGCAGTTAGGTAAAACCCAGCAGCAGTTAGCATTGCTGCTTGCAGAGCAATCTGCGCAGGTACAGAAATTGACTTTGCGCGCTGTGGTTCCAGGAAGAGCATGGTTAGTTGATGATGAAGGAAATACCACTACAGTTACTGTGGGAACGCAGCTTCCTAATTACGGCACAGTTGTGAATATCGATAGCGGTAAGGGTGAAGTCGTTATGAGCACGGGTTATGTATTCAAGTAAAAGGGTAAGGGATGGCAATTGTTGATAGCCTATATGATGGCATAGATAGCTTATTTGCTTGGCTTAGCACGGCCTTTAAGCAAAATGCGCTATCCTATTGTGATCTTGAATCTGCTGATAGCAAACATTCTTTGGTAACCAAGGACGGCTCTCTTATTTCCATCATAAAGCTAGCTGGGTATAAGCGTTTTGTGGGTGCTAATGAGTTTGCTTATATTTGCGAAAGGGTGACAGAAACCTTTCAGCCTGCACTGTCCTCTGGAGGCCACTATGTACAGTTTTTCTTCTCATATAACAAGGCCACTGTCAGTAAAACCATTGATGATGCCTTAACGCCTGCCAGAAGAACGGCAAAAAGGTTAGAGCTGAGTATCGATGATATTTTTTCATCAAGGGTAAAGACTTTATCTGATTTTTGTGGGGATGAGGAATGCTTTATTGCTTTATGGACGACGCCTGAGTCTATTGAAAAAACCCATCTTAAAAGACTTATAAAACAACGTGCTGAAAAATTAAAAAAATACAAATTGCCTAAAATGCCCGGGGCAGCTAATTTATTTTCAGTCTTGACTGAGCTAAGAAATACTCATGAGTCATTTGTAAGCTCAGTGCTTGAAGACTTGCAGCATGCCGGATTTTATTTGAGTTTATTGGATGTGCATAAAGCAGCCTATTATATTCGTAAAAGCATTGATCCGGTTTATACCGATTCTAGTTGGCAACCGCATTTGCCAGGGGACCCCTTGCCTTTGCGCTTAAAAGGAAAGCCTACTAAAGATATCTCCTCATTATTATGGCCGCCTTTAGACTGGCAGCTTATGCCAAGAGGCGGAGAAAACGTCTCAATGAAATATGCCAGAATTGGGGACCTTTGTTATGCCCCTATTTTTGTGGAGCTGTTTCCAAAAGAGATCAAATATTTTTACGAATTATTTAGGCGTTTATTACCATCTGATTTGCCTTGGCGCATATCTTATTTTATGGGTGCTGACGGCATTAAAATTACGCAAAGTAAAAACGTATTGGCCCAAGTTTTATCTTTTGCATCGAGCAATAACAAATTGATTGCTGATGCACATAAGCTATTGAAAAATTTACATGAAAGAAGCGATGATCCGGTTATTAAGTTGTATGTTTGTTTAGCAACATGGGCCCCAATCGCTAAAACTGATTTATTGAAAGAAAGAGCAGCAAAACTTTATAAAGCTGTGCAAAGCTGGGGTAACTGTGAGGTAGGAGAAATAACGGGAGATCCTTTTGCTACTACCCTGTCCAGTGCATTGGCTGTAACAAAAAACATGGCTTGCAATGCTTCAGCTGCTCCTCTGTCTGATGCGGTCTATATGCTTCCTATCGTTAGGCCAGCCTCACCTTGGCAGGCTGGGGCGCTGTTGTTTAGGACCCCGGATGGTAAGGTTTGGCCTTATCAGCCAGGCTCAACCCATCAAGTGAGTTGGATTGATATTGTTTATGCCCGTTCTGGTTCTGGTAAGTCGGTGTTGCTTAATACTTTAAACTTAGGCTTATGTTTGTTGGGTGGTTTATCTCGTCTACCGCGTATTTCTATAGTGGATATCGGACCGTCTAGTAAGGGCTTTATTTCGTTGCTCAGAGAAGGCTTGCCTCAAAATAAAAAGCACGAAGTAATCTATCACCGCTTAACCATGGAAGAAAAGGATGCTATTAACCCCTTTGATACTCAGTTAGGGGCGCGTTATCCAACCAGGTTGCACCGCTCATTTTTAATTAATTTTATCAGCTTGCTGTTGGTGGAAAGCGTCGAAGACAGGCCTCCAGAAGGCATGGCAAGTATGATTAGCATGATTGTGGATGAAACCTATAAGCGCTTTAGCGATATAGAACAGCCCAAGGTTTATGTTCGTTTTAGTGATGATGAAATTGAAAAAGCCCTAGAGCATATTCATGTTAAATCAGAAACAGCTCAAATCACCTGGTGGCAAGTTGCTGATGCATTGTTTGAAGCAGGCGATCGTCATTTGGCTCTAAAAGCACAGCGCTATGCTATGCCCACTATTGCTGATACTGTTTCGATTGCTTACACCAATACCATTAAAGATTTATTTGCTGAGGTTAAAACCCAAAGCAATGAAGGCTATATCGATGCTTATGCCCGTATTATTTCAGGGGTCATTCGCAACCTTCCTACTCTGACCTGTGTCACCCGACTTGACCTTGAAGATACCCGTGTGGTAGCTCTGGATTTGGATGAGGTAGCCAAATCAGGTAGCGGCGCTGCCGAGAAGCAAACCGCGGTGATGTATATGTTGGCTCGACATATTCTGGCAAAAGATTTCTTTTTAAATGCCGATGAAGTTGAAAAACTTCCTCCGCAATATCATGAGCTACATAAAGCTCGGATTAAAGAAATTATGGAAGAGCCAAAAAGGATTGTATTTGATGAATTCCACCGTACTTCAAAAAGCCCGGTGATAAGAGACCAAATTGTGCAAGATATGCGAGAAGGTCGTAAGTGGAAAATTCATATTGCGCTCTCGAGTCAGTCTTTAAAAGACTTTGATGAGCTTATGGTTGAATTTGCCACTTCAGTCTTTATTTTGGACTCCGGCTCCTCTCTTTCAATTGATGCCACCTGTAAGACATTTGGTTTAACTGATACGGAAAGAGTTGCTCTAAGTAACCGTGTGCACGGCCCTAGCTCAGAAGGAGCGACCTTTATCGCGCAGTTTGTTACCAAGCGCGGTATGAATACTCAGCTTTTAACCAGTACCATTAGCCCGGTTGAACTATGGGCATTTAATACCACTACTGAGGACGTTTCAATAAGAGAATCTTTGTATAAGGCTATTGGCCCGGTCAATGCCAGAAAGCTGCTTGCTGATGCTTTCCCTAAAGGTTCAGCTACTGAAGAAATTGAAGCAGAGCTTAAATTAGACCCCACTATCACTGTGGGCCAAATTTGCGACCGGATTATCAGAGAGCTTACCGATAGCTACAGAAAACAGAAGAAGCGTGTTGATTTAGAAAACTTTGACGGTGAAGGGCTATTATAGGAACTTGTTATGAATGGATCGCAGAAAACTGATGGAACTGAAATGGACATTTTGCTCCTAGCCGGGGCGGTGTTTTTAGTTGCAGTTATCTTTCTGTATTTATTTAGGGTCCAAATTCTGACATTTCTGTTATGGACTAAATATTACGAATTGCGTGCTATTAGCTATTTTGTGCCAGATCATGTTTATCAAGGTTTAGAGAACTGGGTGAAAATGACACCGGTGCAAAGAGTCAGTTACGACCAGCTGATGCTTTTGTCATCGGAAATTGGTAATACGCTAAAATACCCCTGTATTGTTATAGCTTTAATATTGGGCGGCTTGCTGGGACTTTTTCATCCCAAAGATAGTTTTAACGATATTGAAAGCATGAACACCTTAAGACACAATTTGCATGACAATTTCCCTAATATTCAAGTAATAGAAGGGTGGAATTTGGTAAAAGAGCCTATTGATCACGGTCCTTGGGCAATGGCCCAAACTCCTATAGAATTCGGCAAAATCCATCATTTGCTTTATCGTGATCCACAAAGCCAATTGGTCATGGTAGACCGGATTAAAGCTAAAGGGATATTTTGTCAGCAATTAGGCCCTTTATGGATGGGAATAGACCATTTGCCGCCTTATCAAAAAGCTTTGTTCGCTGCGTTATGCGCTTTTATAAATTATCAGCGGGATGAGGCGGAAGAGTTTTTAGCTAATATTCAGCGATCTGTCAGCAAAGCAAAGCTTAAAAAAGTCGAGTTGAATTTTTCCGGCACCGGCACGTTGCTTAAAAAATATGCTAACACGCCGGAGGTTCAACGCATATTACAAAACCATGCCTATCTGTACACCATCTTTATAGAGATGTTAGTGGCAGCTCGTAGAAGCGGAATTGTGGCCAATTCCAGTTATTTATGGCTAAAACCGGTAGACCGTTCTTTATGGTATGCGTTGAATAATATAGGCCGAAAAGCTGTGTTTGTTGAAATGGCAGCTGCTCATGCTCATTGGCTGGCAGAGAAAAAATTAGGATTTGCACTTGCTGAGCCCATGGTAGATGAAGCCATTCATGGCCTTGAAGAAGCAGTTAAAATCCGTGTAGTGAGAGATATTTAGCCCATGAAACTATTGTTGCAAGGTAAAACGAATAATTGGGAAAAGTTTAAACAACGCAAACAAAGCCAGAAATTTAAAGCAGTTCGGGCTGAGATTTTGCAAAGAGACAAGCATTGCTGTCAGTTTTGCGGCTATAAAACCTCATTGCTTGAAGTGCTTAACGCTGACAATGATTATGCTAATAACAAAAAATCCAATTTAATTTGTGCCTGTACCCTGTGTGCAAAATGCAGCTTGTTGGATTCATATAGCTTAGATTATGCTGGCGGCGATAAAATTATCTATTTACCTGAAATCTCTCAAGAACAGCTCAATCAGTTATGCCGGGTGCTGTTTTGCCAAATTATGGGGGCAGCCAGTGGAGAAATTGCCTATAACGCGAAAATGGTATTGGCGCAATTACAAGACCGCGCGAATTGGCTTGATCAAAAAACGGGTTGCCAGCTTAGTCATCCCGCTTTATATTTGCATTATCTAAATGGAAAAACCAAAGATCCTGCTCTAATTGCTAAATTACGTTGGCTGCCTGATATCGAAAGTTATAAAGAAGCTATACCGATCTGGCAAAAAGAGTTTAACGTAGTGGTGGCTGAAGCAGATTAAGAGTAGACTTAGCTTCATAAGCTTTTGTTTTGGAGATTGAAAATGGCAGAGACTGCCTCAAATATGTTAGCTTTGGGCACTAAAGCCCCTGATTTTACTTTGTTAGACGTAGTGTCTGGTAAAAAATTAAGTTTGCAGAATTTAAGATCAGATAAGGCCACAGTGATTATGTTTATCTGTAATCATTGCCCTTATGTAATCCACATTCAAGCTGCTTTAGTTAAATTGGCTCGTGAGTTTATTGAAAAAGGCGTCGCTTTTATAGCGATCAGCTCCAATGACGTAGAGCAATTTCCTGCTGACTCCCCTGAGAAAATGAAGGTCATTGCTAAGCGCTGGGGCTTTCCTTTTCCTTATCTCTATGATGAGACTCAGGAAGTAGCAAAGGCTTACCAAGCTGCCTGCACTCCTGATTTTTATGTATTTGATACGAATATGAAGTGTGTTTACCGTGGGCGTTTTGATGGCTCTACTCCGGGCAATGAGATTTCAGTCACAGGAGAAGACTTGCGTGAAGCTCTTGAATCCATCCTGGATAATAGAAGATTGATGCTGGCTCAGATTCCATCATTAGGCTGTAATATCAAATGGAAGCCCTAGCTATAAGGGTATAGATATGCATAAAAATGATTGTATTTTCTGCAAAATAGTCAGTGGGGATATCCCTTCTAAAAAAGTCTATGAGGATGAGCTTTTTATCGGCTTTCATGATATTCATCCTAAGGCTAAAACCCATGTGTTGCTTATTCCTAAACAACATATTAACAGCCTTGCCGATTTATCTAGCCAAGATGCTGATTTAATAGGAAAATTAACACTTTTGCTGCCCAGGTTAGCCAAAGAGCTGGGTCTGCATGATGGCTTTCGTACCGTCATTAATACCGGGCCGGGAGGGGGTCAAGAAGTCCCTCATTTGCATTATCACATCTTGGGCGGTTAGAATGGCCTTTTTATGATAGGAAAGAATTATGCAACGCGTACCCATGACTAAAGCTGGTTTTGAAAAGCTCACTGTGGAATTAGAGCAGATGAAAACTGTCACCAGGCCTAAAATAATTGCTGCAATTGCTGAAGCTAGGGCGCATGGAGATTTAAAAGAAAATGCAGAATACCATGCTGCTCGTGAACAACAAAGCTTCATTGAAGGCCGTATTGCTGATTTGGAAGCTAAATTAAGCAATGCTCAGGTCATTGATGTTTCAAAAATGGCTAATAATGGAAAAGTTATTTTTGGCGCAACCGTTACCTTAATGGACCTTGAGTCAGAAGCTGAGCTGAAGTATCAGATTGTTGGAGATGACGAAGCTGATATCAAGACCGGTAAGATTTCGGTCAGCTCTCCTATCTCTCGTGGCCTAGTAGGCAAAGAAGAGGGTCAAACCGTCACGGTGAAAACCCCAAAGGGTGAAGTCGAGTATGAAATCGTAGCGGTTCATTACCTATAACATGAATAAGTTTAA
>JARDZR010000083.1 GCA_029240715.1 Gammaproteobacteria bacterium | reverse complement strand
ATAATCAAGGCTTAAAAAGCTATAGAGATTTGCCGGTCCGTTATGCTGAGTTTGGTAATTGTCACCGTAATGAAACTTCCGGGTCTTTGCATGGTATTTTAAGGGTTAGAGGGATGACCCAGGACGATGGGCATATCTTCTGTACCGAAGACCAGATTCAGGCAGAAGTAGCGGCATTTATGAAGCTGGCTTTTGCCATGTACATGGATTTTGGTTTAGATGAAAACGTCAAAGTTAAAATTGCGACCCGGCCCGAAAAAAGGATTGGCAGTGATGAGCTATGGGACAAGGCTGAACAGGGATTGGCGAAAGCTTTGGAACTGTGCAAATTGACTTTTTTGTGCCTGAACGTTTGGAAGCCAGCTATGTGGCAGAGGATAACACCCGCAAAGTCCCTGTGATGATTCACCGGGCAGTAATGGGATCAATGGAACGATTTATTGGTATGATGATCGAGCATTATGCCGGAGAGTTTCCGGCTTGGCTTGCCCCAACTCAAGTAGTGGTGATGGGGATTTCTGAAAAACACAATGCTTATGTCAGCCAAATCACCGAAAATTTACAAAAACTTGGGTTTAGAGCTAGATCGGACTTGAGAAATGAGAAAATAGGGTTTAAAATCCGCGAGCAGACTTTGCAGAAGGTCCCCTTTTTGTTAGTTGCGGGAGACCAAGAGTGCGAGCAAGCCAGCATTTCGGTGCGGACTCGTAAAGGCAAAGATTTGGGTGCAATGCCGTTGTCTGATTTTGTAAAAATATTAGAGCAATCGGTAGCGCACCTTGGCAGAATTGAGGTGGAGGAATAGTTATTAAAATCGAAAAAACTGATAAAGCGCGGACTAATGAAGAAATTCGTGCACCTGAAATCCGTGTCATTGGTGATGATGGTGAGCAGCTAGGGGTGATGTCAGTGCCAAGAGCACTTGAGCTAGCTGTACAGGCAGGTTTGGACTTGGTAGAAATTTCGCCAACGGCAACTCCTCCAGTATGCAAGATTATGGATTATGGCAAATACGTATTCCAATTAAACAAACAAAAGCATGCTGCCAAGAAAAAACAAAAGCAGGTGCAAATTAAAGAAATTAAGCTGCGTCCAGCTACCGAAGAAGCTGATTATCAGGTTAAACTTCGCAGTCTTATTCGCTTTTTAAGCGAAGGAGACAAAACTAAAATTACCTTAAGGTTCCGTGGCCGAGAGTTGTCTCACCAGGAGCTGGGAACAGAAGTGCTAAAAAGAATTGAAACTGATTTAGCAGAATATGGCGTAGTGGAGCAAACTGCTAAAGTTGAAGGTAAACAAATGGTAATGGTGATGGGACCTAAAAAGAAAAAGGTCTAATTACCCCAAGAATTCTGGGTAAACCAGGATAAACAAGGCTACCTGCCAAGCTCAATTAAATTGCTGTCTTAGGTGGGTCTAAAGAAGGAGTGAAAAATGCCAAAGTTAAAAAGCAAAAGCGGCGCTGCAAAGCGCTTCAAAAAGACTGGCAGTGGCGGTTTTAAACACCGTGCAGCTAAACGCAGTCACATCTTGACTAAGAAATCTACTAAGCGTAAGCGTCATTTGCGCGGTATGGACATGGTTAGTCCTTCCGATCGCGATGCTATTCAACAATGCTTGCCTTACGTGTAAAGGAGAAATCAGATGCCAAGAGTGAAACGTGGGGTCGTAGCCCGTCGTCGTCATAAAACTATTTTAAAGCTAGCCAAAGGTTATTATGGTGCAAGAAGTCGTGTGTACCGTGTAGCTAAACAGGCTGTCATCAAAGCAGGCCAGTATGCTTATATTGGTCGTAAGCAAAGAAAACGCCAATTCCGCGCTTTGTGGATTGTTCGTATCAATGCTGCAGCTAGAATGAATGGCTTGAAATATAGTACTTTTATGAATGGCTTGAAAAAAGCTAATATTGCCGTAGATCGTAAGATTTTGGCTGATATGGCTGTATTCAATAAAGCTGAATTTGCTATGATTGCTGAAAAAGCTAAAGCAGCTTTGGCGGCATAGTGCCAGCTAGGACATAGGCGAAGTCTGAGTTTTTAATTCAGTTTAGTCTGTGTGCTTATGACAAATTTAAGGAAGCTTCGGCTTCCTTTTTTATTGAGTAGACTTTTCTCATTATTGATTGCCGTTATGGTGCTTATTCTTACTTTGCTTCGGATCTGGCCTATAGTTTCTTTTTTATTTCTTTAAATAGTGTAAAATCTGTAAAGTCTAATAAGGATTAAGATTTATGCAAAATTTACAAGATTTAGCCAAACAGGCGCTCGATGAAGTTAAGCAAACTGAAACCGCGAAAGCTCTAGATGAAATCAGGCTTAAATATTTGGGTAAAAAAGGCGCCTTCACTGAAGTATTAAAAACTTTAGGGGGCTTAAGCGCGGAAGAAAGGCCTAAGTTAGGGCAAGTCATCAATGAAATTAAAGATTCGCTGCACCAGGCCATCAGCCAAAAAGAGGCTTATTTTGACCAGGCAAGTCTGCAAGCAAAGCTCGCATCGGAAAAGCTCGATATTACGCTAGCTGGACGTGGTCAAGAACTGGGTGGTTTGCATCCTATTTCCCGCTCTATGCAAAGAATTGAAAACTATTTTAAAGGCATGGGGTTTTTAGTAGAAGAAGGCCAGGAAATTGAGTCAGATTATTATAATTTTGAAGCCTTAAATATTCCGCCTTCCCATCCGGCTCGTGCGGCGCACGACACTTTTTATTTTGACAGCAATACCGTGCTTCGCACTCATACCTCTAATGTGCAAATTAGAGTGATGGAAAACAATCAGCCGCCCATTCGAATTATTGCCCCTGGTAGGGTTTATCGCTGTGATTCAGATATGACCCATACTCCTATGTTCCATCAGGTAGAAGGTCTTTGGGTAGATAGTGAAGTTAATTTTAAACATTTAAAATCAGTAATTTCTTCATTTTTGGAATACTTCTTTGAAAGGCCAATGAAGGTCCGCTTTAGGCCTTCTTATTTTCCTTTTACTGAACCATCAGCTGAAGTCGATATCTGGTTTAACAACCGATGGCTTGAGGTCTTAGGCTGTGGCATGGTGCACCCTAAGGTTTTGCAAAATGTAAAAATAGACAGTGAAAAATATCGTGGCTTTGCTTTTGGAATGGGAGTTGAGCGCTTAACGATGATTCGCTATGAGATCCCTGATTTAAGAATGATGTTTGAAAATGATTGGCGTTTTCTGTCGCAATTTTAATAAAAAAATGCCGCATCGCTTCTATTTTAAGGTGAAATGATGCGCATGAGAAAAAATAACTTTAAAAGAGAAATGATAAGATGAAGTTTAGTTTGAAGTGGTTGAAAGAATGGGTTTCCTCTGAATTATCAGTCAATGAAATTGCCGATCGTTTAACGATGGCTGGTCTTGAGGTTGACTCTATATCAGCAGTGGCCCCAAGTTTTGATCATGTGGTGATTGGCGAGGTGGTGTCGCTTACGCAGCATCCTAATGCGGACCGTTTAAGGGTGTGCCAAATTAACGTCAATCAAGCTGAGCGATTGAATATAGTCTGTGGTGCAGCCAATGTTCGCCAAGGCTTGAAAGTGTGTGTGGCGATGCTGGGCGCAACCTTGCCTGGCGATTTTAAAATTAAGCCAGCTAAATTAAGAGGGGTAGAGTCTTTCGGAATGTTGTGTTCTGAAAGCGAGCTTGGTTTAAAAGAAAGCTCAGAAGGCATTATGGAGCTGCCAGAAGATGCTCCGCTTGGAGCTGATTTAAGAGAATATTTGCATTTGGATGACCACAGTATTGAGCTTAGCATCACAGCTAACCGCGGCGACTGTTTAAGCATTAAGGGCTTGGCACGGGAACTGGGTGCCTTAACTCAGGTTGCAGTCCATTCGCCGAAATTTGCTCAAGCAAGCATTAAGCATCAAGACAGGGTTAAAGTTGAAGTTCAAGAAAGCCAAGCTTGTCCTAAATATTTAGCAAGAGTAATAAAAAACGTTAAAAATGATATCAGCACGCCTTTTTGGCTGAGCGAGCGACTGCGCCGGTGTGGAATTCGCAGTATTTCCCCGATAGTGGATATCACTAATTATGTCATGTTGGCTATAGGCCAGCCTATGCATGCTTTTGATCTAAACAAATTACAGGGCGCTATTTGTGTAAGATATGCTAAGGCCCAAGAACAGCTTATTTTGCTGAACAATGAAGCGGTCAGCTTAAAGCCAGAAACTTTATTGATTGCAGATGAAAAAGGTCCATTGGCTATAGCAGGTGTCATGGGTGGCTTAGATTCTTCAGTATCTGAAGCGACCACCGATATTGTGTTAGAAAGCGCTTTTTTTAACCCTTTGGCCATGGCCGGCCAGGCTAGATCTTATGGTTTACACACGGACTCTTCCCATCGATTTGAAAGAGGAGTGGACCCTGCTATAACAAGAGATGCGATAGAGTACGCCAGTGAGTTAGTTCAGTTAATAGCAGGTGGAGAGGCGGGTCCTATTATTGAGGTGATTTCTGAAAAAGATTTGCCAAAAGCTTCTCTTATTGAGCTTAATGCCGATAAATGTGAGAAAATACTCGGCGTTAAGATAGAAATAACCGAGATAAAAACTACTTTAGAGCGCTTGGGTTTTGAGATTGAAAAAACATCTGCTCAAGCTTTAACTGCAAAATCTCCTTCGCATCGATTTGATATGAGCATAGCTGAGGACTTAATTGAAGAAGTAGCAAGGCTTAAAGGCTACGAAACTTTTACCCCGGCTGCTCCTAGCATGCCTGTTATGGTCAGCATTGATTCTGAGCTTGAATTAAGCGTGCAGAGAGTCAAGCAGCTATTGGTCGATAGGGGCTATAGAGAAGCAATAAGCTATAGCTTTATTGACCCTAAATTGCATCAAATATTTTTTAAAGACAAAGCAGCTTATGCTTTGGCTAATCCTATCGCCTCTGATTTATCTGTCATGAGAAGCAGCCTTGTCCCAGGCTTAATTCAAGCGCTGGCCTATAATGTGGCTAGGCAGCAAAATAGACTCCGTTTATTTGAGGTGGGAAAATGCTTTGAGTATGACGGTAATAATCCGGCAACTGAATCTCATTATCTGGCTGGACTGATTTACGGGAAATTGCTCTCAGAACACTGGGACCATAAACTCAAATCTGATTTTTATGATATTAAAGCAGATCTTCAGGCAGTCTTGGCTTTGACTGGCAA
>JARDZR010000082.1 GCA_029240715.1 Gammaproteobacteria bacterium | reverse complement strand
CAGCTTTTTGGAGCACAGCAACCACATTCGCAGCTTTTATCTTTGCAAACAAATCTTTTGAAAAGTTTAGCAATAATGCCGCCGATACCGTAGCCCAACAATCCGTAACCTACGAATAAACCTAGGCTGATGATTGCAAAGTATGGAGCTGGCAACAATGGTAAGTGATAAGAAATCGCAATTACACCCACACCCGCACACAAAATACCAAATACTGAACGTTTCATTTATATTCTCCTGTTTTTTAAAACCTTATAAGTCTAGCCGAGTTTAAGGAAAAGTCTATTCTAAAAAAATGATTTTCACTGATTAATTGAGTTCACCAGCTGGTTGAGCAAATTGTTTACCGAGCCTTTCACGGCATTTTGCACTCCTTGTTGCAGAGCCTGCGCCAGGTATTTTTGCAACTCAGCTTGAAATATCAGCCAATCAACCCCTTGGTTAAGGTTATCAAATGGACCTGATACTCGATAAGGCAGAGTAAGACTAGGCTTTTGAACTGGACTGGTGATATAAAACAAGAAATTCATATCTTGTTTATTCAAATTAACCTGTCCGCTTCCCTGCGCCTGTATAGTAGGCCCATTTAAAGTAAACTGATTGGTTCTAAGCACGCCGTTTTGAATATTAGCCTTTAGGGAAAGACTGCCCAACAGGGTCTGCTTACCGTTATTAGCATCAATTAAACGCCCTTTATTTTTGCTGGTGAATTGGTCCTGAATGCTGTTGATTTGATTTTGTAAGCTCTGCCCACCACCCACGTTACTGATAATATTATTTAAAGACTGAAACATTTCGTTTAAATCCAAGCCTTTTAAAGTAATTTGCTGAATATTCCCAGTCAACTGACCGTTTAAAGTGCTTGGAAAAACTGCTTTACTCCAGCCCCGGCTACTTAGCTGCGCCTGAAGGCTGATATTCTGCATGGGCAATGCCGCCCCTTTTAAATCAACGTAATCCGATAGGTCGACTTTATCCACGCTCAGCTGAGTGGAGATGTTTGGCGCCTTGAAATTATTGATAGCAAACTGGCCTTGCAACATACTCTGATTAAGGCTTAATGATAATTTTGAAATGCTGACACTGCTTTTATTTCCGCTAAATTGGCCTTGCAATGAGACATTACTTAGCGCTTTGGAATTAGGAAAGCGCGGAGGCTTAATCCCCAAACTTTGCATAAACTCAGCCAAATCAAATGGGCTAACTTGAACTTGGCCGGTATAATTCATATTGCCCAGCAGTTGAGTGACATTAATATTGCCCGTTACATTAAACTGCTTGTTAACAATGATATGAGGGGAAGCAGACAGAGTATCCTGGCTGAGATCGACTAGCGCTGAACCCGTTAGATTGGTATCGACCTGCAAGTTTTGGGCGCCCTGCCTTGGCATATTGATGTCAAGATCAGCATTAATAGTATCTAGTCGATAAACCTGGCCAAGCCAATTTGCATACAGCTTGGCTTTCATTGAAATATTAGCCGTCATCTGCGGCTGATTGCTTTGAGCTATAAAAGATAACTGGATCCAAAACGGCGAATTTAAACGAATATGTTTACCTGTGAAATTCACATTGTTTAGCTTGTAATGTGCCCCACTGGTGTCATCTACAAAACTGATATTGGCATTCTTGATCAACAGATTGCTAATAACAGGAACAAAAGCCATTTCAGTGCTGGAACTGGAGCTTGAAGCAGCAGCATTGGTCGAAGAACCGGTGCTTTTGCTGGCAGCTGGGAAGGTCCAGTTATTATCCTGCAAGCTTTTACGCTCCAGGTTTAATTGCAAGCCTTCGAGCTCCAGAGTATTAGCTTGTATCTGGCCTGATAACAATGGCAATACAGCAATGCTGACATCAGCAGACTGCACTTGTGCAAAAGTGGCTTGTCCATAGCTGCCTGGGTTGCTTAAACTCGCCTGCCCAATGTGGATCCCTAAGTTAGGAAAAAAGGTCCAGCTTAAATTGCCAGGAAGGCTTAGACTTCTACCGGTAGCCTTATTAACCGCCGCAATAATCTGAGGCTTATAGTCATTAGGGTTAATGAGTTTACTAATCGCAATTCCAGCGATAATCAAAAGGATTATTAAGCCGACGAAAACCCAAGCAAGCCATTTTAATAATTTTTTCATGTTTCCACTTCCACTTTAAATAATTCAGTAAAATTTTGAGTCGTTATGCGTGCTACTTCTGCATAATCCACAGCTTTTAATGCTGCAATATACTCAGCGACATAACGAGTATAACCAGGCTGATTGGCCTTACCACGAAATGGAACAGGCGTTAAATAAGGCGCATCAGTTTCCACTAGTATTCTATCCAATGGAATTTTTTTTGCGACTTCTTTGAGCATCTCCGCATTTTTAAAAGTCAGGATCCCTGAAAAAGAGATATAAAAGCCCAAATCCAGCCCTTGTTTTGCCATGGCATAGTCTTCAGTAAAACAATGGAACACTCCAGGGCCCGCTTGTTCTGATTTTAACATGGCAATGGTATCTTCTCTGGCCTGCCTGGTATGAATGATGAGAGGCTTCTGAGTTCTTTTTGCCGCTTCTATATGCACGGCAAATCTTTGCATTTGCTTTGCTTTATCGTGATCCCGATAATAATCAAGACCGGTCTCACCAATTGCCACTACTTTAGGGTGAGAAGCTTTTTCAATCAGCATTTCAACGCTAGGCTCAATTCCTTCATGCTCATCTGGATGTTTACCTACAGAAGCATGGACTTCTTTAAACTGCTCAGCAATTTTAATGACGCTTGCAAAGTTCTCCATTTCCACACAGACACAAAGCATATGATAAACGCCCAAAGCTTTAGCCGCGGCAATAACTTTGGATAAATCGCCATCAAATGCTGTTAAATCCAAGCGATCAAGATGACAATGTGAATCAACTAACGGCAGCATGATTTCCCACCCATTCTATCAATAAGTCTTCCAGTATTAACTGCTGGTTTAAGCTAATTTTAAGCTGCGATTCTGCTTGTAAGCGATAGCATTTGTCCAAAAGCTTATAAAGCTGATCAAGGTCCATTTCTGCAGCCGTTTCTAGCATCGGTAACTGGCTATCTGTATAAGCCAGAGCTAAATTTACCTGGGATTTAATTTTAATAAGGTCGCTCAGCAAAAGGCTGGTCCAGTTTAACAGCTGGCTTAAATCAGCCTGTTGATACTCTTGTGCCAAGGCTAAAGGGTCATTGACGCTGAGTAATTTGGCAACCCATTCTTTTTGCTGTTGTATCGTTTCCTCATCTTTAAGCTCTGCTTTAATAAAAACCTGTTGGCAACGGCTTTTAATGGTAGGCAAAAGTAAATGTGGCTTATCGCTAATCAAGATGAACAGGCAATTCGCCCCCGGCTCTTCTAATGATTTCAATAAAGCATTAGCCGAGGCAATGTTCATAGCATGAGCTTCTTTAATAATTAAAACCCGATAACCGCCTTGCTGTGAGGTTTGCAGCACTTTTTCTAATATTTCTCTTATTTGCTCAATTTTAATAATGCCAAGCTTACCCTCTGGCACCATCAAGCTTAAATCAGGATGTCCGTCTTCGGATTGAAACAACAAACAGTCTTTGCATTCACCGCAAGGCGAATGAGAAAGGGGCTGCCTGCATAAAACAAATTGAGCAAAACACTTTGCAAGCTCGGTGTTTTCAACTGCTGCTTGGCCTGTTAACAGTAAAGCATGAGGCAAACGATTAAGCTTTTTTAATTGCAGCAAATGTTCCCAGCTTTCTTTCTGCCAGGGATAAGGAGGATAAGCAATATTGCTCACTGTTTTGTTCCTAAAATCGACAAGTCGTTATTATACGTTTATTTAGATTTTAAACAAATGCCATTAAAGTGATGCCATCGCCTTTAAGCTTCGAGAAATCAGATGGAAAGCTAGCGGCCACGCTTAACGTCTATCACTCCAGGCACCTGTTTTAGCAAATTCATAATGCGTTGCATCTGTTCAGTATTACTGACTTCAGTCAAAATATAAGTCAGGGCAATATTGTCCTGGTCAAGCATGCTTTGTAAATTTGATATAGCAAGGGACTCTTCCGTAAATAAATGGGTAAAATCCTTTAATAAATCACTGCGATTTTGGGCATAGATGCCGAGATAGACCGGATAGCGGGCCTTGGCATTCTCAGCCCATTTTACCTCAATCAGCCTGTTTTGATATTGAGCGCTAATGGCTTTTGGAACCTGACAATCCCTTCGATGGACGGTAATCCCTCGCCCCTGGGTGACATAGCCTATGATTTCATCCCCCATAATTGGCCGACAGCATCCTCCTGCACGGCTTAATAAATTATCCACTCCGTAAACAATAACATCATCTTTTTGCTGCCTCAGTTTTTTCAAATTGAATTCAAAGTCCGGCTCAGTTGGCTCAGGCTCATTTTCCTGCAAAAGCTTTTCAGCTTTATTCGATTTAAGTTCTTCCTGCAGCCTAAACCAGTGTTCAATTTTTTTGCGGGCCTGCTGGGTAGCGATATATTTGTCCTGCCTGCTTAGCCAGTCTCGGCTTGGTTTAGGTGTTTTTCCAAGCAGAATTTCAACTTTATCTGCGCTTTGCAAAATACTGTTTAGCGGCACCAATTTACCGTTAACTTTAGCGCCCTGGCAGCGATGGCCTATTTCGGTATGGACCCGATAAGCAAAATCCAAAGGGGTTGAGCCTTTTGGCAAATCAATCACTTCACCTTGCGGGGTAAACACATACACCCGCTCGTTCATTGCTTTGCTACTAATCTTTTCTAGCTCTTGGTTTTCAGCTCCCAACATACCTTCTTTATAGCGCCAGTGAGCAGCAATGCCTTTTTCAGATTCCTCGTGCATAGCAAAAGTACGGATTTGCACTTCTATTCTTTTTTGATCAGGGCCAATCACTACAGTATGAATCGAGCGATAGCCATTAGGCTTGGGTGAAACAATATAATCTCGAAATTCTGCAGCAATCGGCTCCCATATGTCATGCACACAAGATAAGGCTGCGTAGCAAGCTGCAATATCTGGTACTAAAATCCGCAATGCCTGAATGTCAAATAACTGTTGAAATTTAAGCTGCTTGGACTGCATTTTGCGCCAAATACTGTAAATATGCTTGGCCCTGCCGCTAAGCTCGGCTTCAATATTGGCTTGTTGCAAATGCTTTAAAAGCACTTCCTTAAGCCGCTCAATATAACGTTCGCGATCCAGTCTTCTCTCATGCAAATATTCACTGATCTGAAAATAGCTATCGGAATATAAGCAAGCAAAAGCTCGGTCTTCAAGCTCCCATTTAATTTGCCCAATACCCAAACGGTTGGCCAAAGGAGCATAAATATGCAAAATTTCAAAAGCTAAAAGTTTGCGCTTGTCTGGTTCTAAGCTCTTAATGCTTCGCATAATGCAAACGCACTCAGCAAGCTTAAGCAATACCGCCCTCACATCATTGATCATAGCCAGTATCATCTGACGAAAACGCTCAGCCTGACTGTTTCCACCTTGGGTAAAGCGCTTTAAATCCTGGACCATCTGCAAGCTAAGAGCGGCTTTAATGATCCGCAAAACGCTTTGGCCAAATTGAGCTTGGATTTTTTCAGGACTAATCAACTCTTGCTGAACAAGCCCGTAGAGCAATGCAGCAATTAAGGTTTCATGATCGGCCCGCAGCTCAGCCAAAATAGCAGCCATCATAATACTTTGCTTGGCATCATGCTGGCAGCATAATTCTGTTGCTGCCTGGATTAACTTAACATGCGGCTCCTGATATTGGCGGGCAATAAAAGCCAACCAAGCAGCAGGCTCAACGCTGCCATCAGCCAACAAAGCTATGCTGGTATTGACTTGCACTGCCTGCTCCTATTTTACAAATAAAGCAATGGACTCCAC
>JARDZR010000013.1 GCA_029240715.1 Gammaproteobacteria bacterium | reverse complement strand
GGCTTATCCTATCATGACTGATTGCTGGAAACTACTTATCAGGCCCAAAGCCACGATCGCGTTTGACTTTCATGACTTTTGCTGCCGCCTTATATCCCTATGCGTGCGCATAAAGATTAACTGGATCTCCCGCTAAAAAACGGCTTTTTATAAATAACAGGCTCTTATCAAGCTAAAAAAAGCATTACAATGGGCTTACAGTCTATTGCTTCTCAATTTTTTAGCTTAAAAAAAATGGGAGTTACTATGAGCTTAACTAGGAAACTTTTAGTGCTTGCTATCGGCGCCCTAATTAGCAGAATAGCTTTTTCATCGGTCCCTCCCTCTGCTACTCTCACGACTGAGCCCAACCTGCCGCTTGACGGCTGGCAGCAGCTGTTTAACGGCAAAGACTTATCAGGCTGGCAACATGTGGGATCAGGTATTTTTGTAAGAATGGCCCATCCTCCCAAAGATCAATGGGATGCAGTCAATAATGGCTATGAAGTTCAAATCAAAGATACAGCGGATGCTTATCATCGGACCGGCGCCATTTATTCATTGGCAGCCACTACCACTAAAGCCCCAACTAAAGCAGCCGGCCAATGGAATACCATGGATATTATCTTAAGTGCTCAAAGCATTATTGTGTATGTCAATGGCACCATGGTCACTCAATTTACTTCTGGCCAAACCGTCCCTGCAAAGCAAGCTTCAACCGAGCCAGATCGCAGCAATGCGCGTCCTTCTTATGGTTATATTGGCCTACAAAATGAAGATGATAAAATGCAAAGCAAAACCACTCATATCTGGTATAAATCAATTAGTGTACTGCCCTTATCAAACTCAGCCAGTTAGAGACAACATCAAGCAAATCGCTATAATGTGTAAATCAACCTATGATGAGACATATAGCGATGGATTACTTACTGAATTTTTATAGTCATTATTTTAATGCCCAGCTTGCCGGTATCTTTAGCATTATCAGCATTGCTTTGCTTCTTCTTGCGCTAGCTTGGGCACTTGGCATTATTATTAAACAATACCTTGCATTTTTTAGCGCTAGAATTTCCAAAAGCTCCAGCTCAAATTTTTATAAAACCCTGGCACAGCAAAAGGTCTTTGAGTCTTTATTTCATTTAGGGTCCGGCTTAGTCTTCTACTGCGTGATCAGTTTGTTGCTAAGCAGTGATAATAACTATACCGGCTTTGAAGACTGGCTAAGACGCTTTAGCTTGCTTTATGTTATTTTTGGCATACTTTGGTTTATTACCAAATTGATACGCGGCATTAATTTTTATTATCAGTCTATCGATTTTTCTAAAAAATATCCGATTAGCAGCTACCTTGAGGTCGCCATTGCTATCGTCTGGTTAATTGGCGGCATATTAGCGGTGGCCATTTTAATTAATCGCTCCCCCTGGGCCCTGTTAACAGGTTTAGGCGCTATCTCTGCTGTCATATTGTTAATATTTAAAGACAGCATCACTGGCCTTATTGCCAGTGTTGAGGCTTATGTTTATCGCATAGCAAAAGTAGGCGATTGGATCACCATTCCCAGCCTTAATGTTGATGGTAAAGTTGAAATGATCACGGTAAATACCGTCAAAGTGAGAAACTGGGACAACACCGTGCTAAGCTTTCCCACCTCAAACCTTATGAGCAGTAGTTTACAAAACTGGTGCGGCATGTATGAATTAAATGCACGCCGAATCAAAAAATCCATCCTTATTGACGCCAGAAGCATTAAAATCTGTGATGCAGCCTTGCTTAGCAAGCTTGAGAACTTGAGCGGCATGAGTCAAATTATCAGCCAATATTCCGATCAAAATCTGCCTAATATCAGCCTATTTAGACATTATTTAGAAAGCTGTTTGCGCAAAAATCATAATCTTTATCAAAACGGCTTTACTTTAATGGTAAGGAATTTAGACAAACGCTTAAGCCATAAATTATTTTATGGCCTTAATTTTATCGGCTATGGCCTTAAATAAAAGCGTTTGCGGAGCAGTTTGGCGAAAAATTAAACCAATGCTTCGGCTAGGTTCGGGCTGTATTTTTTTATAGCAAATTCCTTTACTCGCTACTGCTGCCATTTCAGGCATCAAGGTATAACCCATGTTATTGATAATCAAAGCCCTTAATGTCTCCAAGCTGGTCGCCCTAACATCTGCCGGGCCCTTTACCCCTCGCTCACTGCAAATCTGTAGAGCTTGGTCTCTTAAGCAATGGCCCTCTTCTAATAACAAAAGGTTTTGATCCACCAAGTCTGCCAGGTTTTTAATTTTTTTCTGCTCAAAACTTTGCGGTAAAGCCAGCAGAAACGGTTCCTCAAATAAAGCTATGCTCTCAAGGCTTGGCTCAGAAATAGGCAAAGCTAACAATCCCAAATCCAGTTCATAGCTATGCAAAGCTTTAACGATAGCTTCGGTTTTAAGCTCGCTTATATCGACTTTTAACTTAGGAAAGTTCTTACGCAATAAAGCTAAAAGTTTTGACAGATAATAAGGCGCAATGGTTGGAATAACGCCTAATCTTATGGTGCTTTCAAAAGGGTCTCGGTAAATTTTAGCGGTTTCCTGTAAATTTTTAGCCGCTGTAACGATGGATTTAGCTTGCGTATATAACAGCTCACCCGCTTGAGTTAAATGGACTTGGCGATTGGTCCTTTCAAATAAAACCACCCCTAAATATTCCTCAAGTTTTTTAAGCTGCATGCTTAAAGTGGGCTGACTGACAAACACTTTTTCAGCCGCTTTGCCAAAATGTTTTAATTCAGCTACCAAAACAAAATATTCTAAATCGCGCAAGTTCATGATTGCCCCATAAATGAAATTTATTATTATTGTAGTATTGATTAATTATTTTTTAAACGGTGATTGCCATCAGAATCGCTTTGCCAGCAGGCGTATTAATCTCGCCTTGTGATATAAATCCGGCTTTTTCATAACAACGCTGAGCCCTAAGGTTATTAAGCTCAACATCCACAAATAAGGTATGAACCTTGGGGTCAGCAGAGATTTTTTTGATAAATTCTTTTAATAAAGCCGTGCCGTATCCTTTATCAAGATAGTCCTGCTCACCGATAAAAAGATCCAGACCTGCTTCGCCAGGTTTGGCATCTGGCCACCAGCCATGACCTACTTTCTCAGCATAATAATAATGAATATATCCAATCGGCTGATTCCGATAATAAACGATAAATAAAAATATCCAATCATAAGTCAAACAAGCTAAATACTTAGCTCTGGTTTCTTGATAGCTTAATGATTCATACCAAATTTCAGCAACATGGGGCTGACTAAGCCATCGATACAATAGATCGATATCACTTTCTTGCAATGGCTTAAATTCAAATTTTTTCACAAATTCACCTATCTCTGAATCTTTAACTACACTCTCTGCAATAAAGTCTTTAGAATATAGCAAATTATTTGCTAGGAAACCCTCTGTGGCCTTAATTACATTACGAGATACCTGCCTGACAACAGGCAAACAACATTTATTAGATCATGCCAATTTAAACATTGAAGCTGGCGAACACATTGCTTTAATTGGAAGAAACGGCGCCGGCAAATCCACTTTAATGAAGCTGATTAACCGAGAAATCGCGCCTGATTCAGGAGAAGTCATCTATCAATCCGGCCTTAAAGTGGCGCGTTTAGAGCAAGAGGTACCTCGCCACACCCAAGGCAGCATTTTTTCTGTGATTGCAGAAGGCTTAGGTAAAGGCGGCAAGCGCTTAGCCGAGTACTTAGATTTAAGCATGCAAATGCATAACTTAAGTGATAAAGAGCTCGATCATTTTCATAACCTTCAGACTGAAATTGAGCAGAACCATGACTGGGACTTGCAGGCTAAAATTGAAAAAGTTTTATCTGAGCTTAGCCTGTCTGCAGACACTGACTTTGCTTCGCTTTCAGGCGGAATGAAACGCCGGGTACTATTAGGCCGCTGCCTGGTACAGGAGCCTGAATTACTACTATTGGATGAGCCTACCAACCATTTAGACATTGAATCCATTTTATGGCTTGAAAGCTTTTTACTGACTTATCGCTCGGCATTTTTGTTAATTACCCATGACCGGGCATTTTTGCAAAAACTTGCCAGCAGAGTGATTGAGCTAGACCGAGGCATTTTAACAAGCTTTGCCGGAGATTATTCCAAATACCAAACTCAGAAAGCTGAAATGCTTGATGCAGAATCCAAGCAAAATGCCCTATTTGATAAAAAACTAGCCCAAGAAGAAGTCTGGATCCGCCAGGGCATCAAAGCTCGAAGAACTCGCAATGAAGGCCGGGTCCGTGCGCTTAAAAAATTACGAGAACAACGCCAAGAACGTCGAGAAGTAGCAGGCAATGTCTCACTTGAAACCTCTATGGCTGAACGATCTGGCAAATTAGTTTTAGAAGCCAAAGATTTAAACTACGCCTACGCAGAAAAGCCTATCGTTAAAGGTTTTTCTATCACGGTGCAAAGAGGCGATAAAATCGCCATTATTGGCCCAAATGGCTGCGGTAAAACCACTCTATTAAATTTATTGCTAGGTAAACTTCAACCTCAATCAGGCTCAGTGCGCCTAGGCCATAACTTACAGATTGCCTATTTTGACCAATTGCGTGAAGTGCTTGAGCCGGAGCAATCCGTTGCTGATAACGTGATGGAAGGCAGCAATACCATTGAAATAAATGGTCAAAAAAAACATATCATTGGCTATTTGCAAGATTTCTTGTTTACCCCGGACCGCGCCCGCGCTCCTGTTAAAACCTTATCAGGGGGTGAACGCAATAGGTTGCTGCTGGCCAAGTTATTTGCCAAGCCCGCTAATGTGCTTGTTATGGATGAACCTACCAATGACTTGGATGCCGAAACCCTAGATTTGCTGGAAGAACTTTTGATCGACTACCCTGGCACTTTAATTATAGTAAGCCATGATCGTGAATTTATTAACAATGTTGCAACAAGCACCATTGCTTTTGAAGGAAATGGCAATGTACGTGAATATGTTGGTGGTTATGATGATTGGCTCAGACAACGCAAGCTAACTGTCGAAAAAACCTCAAACAAAGCCTCGACCTCAGCTGAGCCACAAGTTGTTAAAAAGTCAAAACTCAGCTTTACTGAGCAGCATGAACTTAAAGAAATCGAGAAACGCATCGCTGCTATTGAAACAGAGCGGGAAGCCATAGGAGCCAAGCTGAACGACGCAAACTTTTATCAGCTTGCAGTAGATGAACAACAACAGACTTTTAATGCGATGACAAAGCTTGATACTGAGTTGGAAGCATTGATGCAACGCTGGGAAGACTTAGAGGCCAAACGAGCTTAGTATGAAAATATGGGTCGATGCCGATGCCGTACCTGGCGTCATTAAAGAAATTATTTTAAGGGCCGTGATCAAGCGCTCTGTTCCTACTATTTTTGTTGCTAACAAGCCAATTGGCATTCCGGCTACCCCTACTGTTTCCACCCTGCAAGTTGCTCAAGGTCCTGATGTAGCCGATAGATATATTGCAGAACATGCAAGTGCTGATGATATCGTCATTACCCAAGATATTCCATTGGCCGCCCTGTTAGTTCCAAAAGGCACCGCCGTTATTAGCGTCCATGGTAATTTATTTACTGAAAATAATATTGGAGAAAGGTTGTTTGTTAGAAACATGATGCAGGAAATCCGGGACACTGGCGGCAGAACCAGTGGCCCAAAACCCTTTAGCGATAAAGATAAACAGCAGTTCGCCAACACATTTGACAAGCTATTAACAAAGCGGCTTAAACTGTCATACTAAGCTCAACCCCTCAACTTTATTGTTATTTTCAGCCTTTAAAACGCTAAAGAAGCTCATCGGATTTTCTTTGCTTAGGATGCACTCCAAGGCAGCTTTTGCTTGCCGTCTGGCTGGCAGTGTTACTATGGCTTGTGAACATTTTATAGCAGGAACAACATTTCCCAGCCCAGCCCCCATTAGCGATAACAGCAAAGCAGCCATACCGACTTCTCCATAGCTTGCAATTAAAAAGAGCGTTACCGAGGTAAGCCCTAAAATTAGCAAGCTCATTCCGGCAACCGCCGCTTTTTCAAGGCTGCTTTTTTCAAGCAAGTCCATTATGCAGATTGCGCCGCTTATAATGCCATCTTTAGCAGACTCTCCAGCTAGCGGCAACATGGGCAAATGCGCCAAAAATGAAGCATAGAAAGCATCACCATAGATAGGCCGATACATCCTGGAAATGACCGAGGGGTCTTCATCTTTGTGGAATAATTGATAAGCTGCCGATGCAGAGACATAAATCATTGCCACTCCCAGTCCATAGGCCACTGTATTGATAAGAATAGCTTTTAAAATCTCTAGATTTTGCTGGATTGAGCTATTAGCATCAACCCTTGTCTCTGCATTATCTAATAGACTTTCAATATCCCCGCTATTTGGCTTAAGGCAAAAATGAGATCTAAGCTTAGCAGTCAAAGCAGCTCCGACTGCAGGAATCAGCTCATTTAATACAAAACCTATCGGCAGGAAATAGCTCGCTTGATACATCAGAGCAATAGGCACATTGATGTTATTGCTTTTGGAAAGGGTTTGTTCAACCGATTCTTCTGAAGAAGCGTAGATATAGCCTGTTGATAAAATAGCGGCCAGCATGAACAGCATTAACAGCGGCATATCCATACAGGATTGGGGCATTTGGGCCCTTTGCACATATAGCGAATGGAATATGGCATTAAGAGCACTGCTCACGATAGCTGAGGGAATAGCGACCCCCTCTTTTACAACTTTAGCAGCTGCAATGTTAAGAATAGCATAGCCTACAGCCGCAGAAAGGCCGGTACCCACTGCCATAGCCGTTAGCGTTATTTTTGAACATGATTTCATGATAATAATTCCTTTTACTTTTTAATGAAAACTTAACTGGATTTTGAATAAAATTAGGCTATGTTTGGCTGGGTTACAGCCAAAACCAGTTAGCAGCAAAAGGATAAAAAGAAGCAGACGACAAACGACCTACGCTTAAAAGCGCATCATCTAAAGCGATGACAGTCGTTTGCATTGACATAATTCAAACTTGTTAATTGAACATTTTTTAATAATAAAATAATGCCAATAAATTGCAAGTTTGTTCCAGCAAACTCTAACGAGCAAGTAAAATCAGAGGTTAAAGCGTAGTGAACAATAGCTTTATAGCAAGCATCACAGCTACTATATTAAACAGCTTTTCTAACCAAGCATCGCCCCTTTTCAAGGCATAAGCTGCCCCTAAAGTGGAGCCCAGCATTGTACCTGCCATCAAGGCCATTACTGCCCACCAATTAATAAGGCCATGAAACCCGTAAACTAAAGCCGCAGCAATAGCGGTAGCCAAACCATTTACTTTGCGGGTACCCGCTGACTCACTGATGGTTTTGTGAAAGAAAATAACAAAGATATAAGTAGTCAAAATACCTTGGCCACCAAAGAAACCACCCAGCATGCTAGTAAATAAAAATAAGCTGTAGCCTATAAGCTTTTTAGCACGCGAAGGCTCTGGCCCAAGCTTAAGGTGATTTTTAAGAAAATAGGAAACCAGCAATAAAATAAGGGTCAATATGCCAACTAATCGAATTAATATTGCTTCAGGAACATGGACTAAGACTAGTGCCCCAGTTCCTGCCCCAATAATGCTCAAAATGGCAGAAGGCCAGGCAACCCGATAATCCACCTTACCATTCTTATGAAATTGTCTCAGCCCCGCTAAAGTCGAGCCAATGGCGCTCATTCTTGCACTGGCAATAGCAGAAGCAGATGGCAAGCCCATGGCTATCATGGCAGGAATGGTAATTAACGAACCCCCACCCGTATTAGTGCTAATAAAGCTGGTCAACAGCCCCAAGAAAAATAAGCTTATAGAAGTTTCAACTAGAATCATCTCAAACCTAGATATGTTTATTTAAAAATTTATACAGAACCATCCATAACAACAATATCATGACAGCATAGAGGCTTATCGCATGAAGAGTGCTGTTGATTTTAATTAGGCCAATAACAAAACTCACCACACTGGCGATGAAAACCGTACCAAAACCACATAATGCGCTAGCTGCTCCTGCCATATTTGGAAACAGACTGATACAACGCCCCAAGCAAATGGGAAATAAAATACCCAGGCTACTGCAAATAATAATGATTGGAGCGCAAAACGCGTATAAATTTCCAGGCCAGATTAACACCATAATAAGCCCCAAGACCACTGTAATGCTCATGCAAGCTAAAGCAATAAACACTAAATTTTTCTCAAGAAATCTATGCAAGCCCCTACGCAGCAGGGTCCCTAAAAAATAACCCATGCCAATAATCAAGGCCATATAACCATATGCTATCGCCGTATAGCCCATAACGCTTTGTAATAAAAATGGCCCCACCATCCCAAAAATCACCAAAATGGCATAAGACAAGCCCATAAACAATAAAGCACCAAAAAAATGCTCATCTGCAAGAATTATTTTATAGTTGCGGGCAATCTGAATAAACTGAAGCTTAGCCGGATTTTTATTGGTTTCAGGCAATAGAAAAATATGCGCCCCTAAAGCAATAAAGCCATATAAGGCATAAAAATAAAAACAGTAATGCCAGCCCCAATAATGCTGAATGTAGCCGCCTATCCAGGGAGCAATAATCGGACCAAGCGACCAAGCAATACTGATATAGGAAGACATCAATCTAATTTCATTTCTATCATAAATGTCAGAAACCTGAGTGCGGACGGTCGCTGTAATGACCCCGGCCCCCATTCCTTGCAGCAACCTTAAGCCTAACACCCAAGCAAAGCTTGAGGTCATGCTAATCAGTAAACTGGACACCATATAGAGGAGTGTTCCAAAAATTTGCAGCGGCTTGCGACCATAGGCATCTGAAAATGGACTCAAAACTATCTGACCCAAGCAAGATCCCATTAAAAAAAGGCTCATGGTCATTTTAGCGATGGCGGGACTGACCCCAAAATCTGCTGCCAAAGCAGGCAAGGCCGGGGAATATAAATCAATACCCACCCCGCCCAAAGGAATAGATAAAAGGATAACAAATAAGGCTCTATTCTTGCTTAAAATCATTAACACGGCTCTGCAATGCTGTTTATTAGACAATCATCGTAGAATAGCCCTATTTGCCTTTATAGGCTAGTTTCTTGCTATAAATTAACCGCAACAGTCTATCTTTAGCCATAAACTCATCATTGTGCTTTAAAGTTGCGATCAGTCTGGCAATGATTTCTTCATTTTTGCTTCTGGCATTTTTTTCAGCCCAGCTCATCACATCTTGATACACGTCAGCAGGAAGTTGCAGCATTAATTTTGGCGCAGTTTTACCGGGTAAACGGCAATAGGTTTTTTCTGCCTTGCCCATTCCGATTCCTCATAAAGCGGCAACTTATAGAGCGGGGGGAGTAAAGCTTAGAGGATGCCCTATAAATTGCCAAACCATTACCTTACCCTCATGGTGCGCTTACCGAGCCATCCCTGGCAACTTAGGCTGATCGAGTTTTATGCAATCCTAGCCCTAAGTTTGATGATATTATCTATTTTGCAGCCGCTTAGCGCGACTACTTTAATTTGATTTTAACGAGTTTACAGTTAAAAGCAATACTTATTTTTAACTGGACAGCTGAATAAATAATAAGCGATGTTATGGTTAAAAAACAAGCAGATATTAAATCTTCTCCAGAAGCTAAGGCTGAACGCGTAAGAAGCGTTCGCGCAATGGCCGGATTATCGCGACGTGAAATCGAACTACAATATCAAATTAATGAAAACACTTTATCCGGCTGGGAAAGGGCCATTCATGGGGGCCTTTCCCGAAAAGGCGCTATAAAACTGACTCAAATACTTCATGATAAACAGATTCTCTGCACAGTAGATTGGCTCATGCACGGCATTGGCATCGGCCCGCAAAAGTTGCTGGATGAAGCTGCTTTTTCAGCTAACGATCAAACTGAAAACTCCATCACTGAAGAGCTGAGTATTTTTCGTAAAAACCATAAAAATGTTTTAGACTTTATAGCCCAAGATAACAGCATGGCACCTATTTTATATCAGGGAGACTATGTCGCAGGCATTCAGCATAAACAAAATTTTCAACGCTATGTGGGCTTACACTGCATTGTTGAACTGGCTAATGGGGAAGTTTTACTGTGTAAGCTTGCCAAAGGCAAAGCAGAGCATCTTTATTCCCTAGTCTGCCTTAACGGTAAAACTCAATATGACGTAGCCATATCAAGTTTAGCGCCCATTATCTTTATCAGAAGAACCGAACAAAGCTTGCTTAAGCATCAAGACAGGAATTAAAAAATTGCAGCTGGGTGGATTCAAGCCCATAAACTGATGGGCCCTCTATATAAGCCCAGTAATAAGTGTTTTTCTCAGTTTTAAGCACATTGCAACGGTGCAAATAAGCTGACCATTCGTCAATAGTAGCCTGATAATCCTGCTTTGAATAAAACAATGGCAAATAATTTTTAGATTTAATTTTTTCAAGATTTGCATAAGCTTCATCTGTTGGCTCTTCGGAATATAAGTCTGAAGCTGACTCAATTAAATCATCCATTTCTTGAGCCTCTCTTACCACTAACCAGCCAAATTTATCTGAGCGGTCTAACAGCAAAAAATTAGCTTGGTTTTCTAACAGATAGAACTCTGTCATTTGTTGCTGATTTAAAAAGGAGTAAAACCAATTAGCAAATCCTAAATCTTTTAGAGCAGCTGACATTTTTTCCGGACTATTGCGTAGACTATTTATAATAGGAGCAGATAGCTCTAAGAAATATTCATACTGCAGCTCTTTGACTGCATGGCATACCAGTTCATTGATATTGCCCACTTCGTCTTTTTTAATAAATTTATCAATCAATCCATTATTAAAAGCCGTGACTGCCAAACCATGATCCGCTTCTCCAGTTAACATAATTTTTTTAATATGCTCCCTATCAGCCAATCTTTTACAAAACTCGATGCCATCCATATTGGGCATCTGGTAATCCACTACCACAATCGAAATCTCTTTATGCCTATTTGGATTGAAAATTTCTTTATGAATAGCGTGGATATTAACTTTAATATTCCTTTCATCAGCCTTAAATTCTTCAGTTTGCTGTAAACAACGTTTAATGAAAGGGTCTGGATGTCTGGCCTGAATAAATTTCAAAGCCACTTCGGGGTCTTGGAAGACTATACAAGGAAAATGTCTTTTTGCTGCCAGTCTAAGATTTTTAGCAAAGTTTCTATCATCATCTACCAAGATAACGGTAGTAGGATAATAGCAGCATGGAATACCTTTATGATTCATTCCCTAAGCTCCAGTCCAAGTAACTTTACTGCATTATAGGTGACTTCATCATTTCTGTATTATAGGAAACATCATTTTGAAATGGGTATATTCCCCTTCCACTGAATCACAGACTATATTGCCGCCAAATTCTTGCACAATCAGCTTGCATAAAGCCAAGCCCACGCCCGTGCCATGTCGAGTCTTGCTGTAAAAAGCCCCAAAAAGATTGGCCAACACTTCAGGCCCCATGCCTTTACCGGTATCTTTAAAGTGTAAGGTATTTAATTCTTCTCCAGGCTCTAGCCAGAGTTTAATCTCACCTTTTCTAGCTGCTTTCACATAATAAACCGCATTTTTCATTAAATTAAATATAATGTGAGTGAATAAGGTTTTATCCCCCATAAATTCAAAATCATGCGCAAGGTCCATCTTAAGCAAGGCTTTATCTTCTTCCTCTAAGGGGTAAAGTTTAATAGCCTCATCTACACAAGCTGCCATGCGAAGCTTATTTAATTCATGCCGCTTCACGTTCTCCAAATTGACTTTCATTAACATCATATTGATAAAAGTATTGGCGGTATAAGTAACTTTGCTCAAAGACTTTGGAGAGGTTTTAAGGTAATGCAGCACTTCTTCGCTCAGCTGATCCACTTCTCCTTCAGCACTCGCAATTTCATAGCCTTTAAAAACTTCTGCCATATAGTGATCTAAATTGCCAGCTATTGAATTAATTGTGGCCAGAGGGGTCCTGAGTTCATGGGCTATGCCAGCTGCCATTAGTTTGGCGTTTTTCAGGCTTTCCTCGATGATTCTTTTTTCTTCCCGAAGCTTTTCTGCTTCCTTTTCGACAGTAATATCAAAAGAAATGCCCAATAAGCCTATCACTTTATTGTTTTCATCTCGCATCGGGACTTTTTTAGAATAAAAATAGGCAGGACGCCCATTGGCTATCCCCTTTTCGGTAGCAGTTATAGATTGGCCGCTTTGAATCACCTGCTGGTTAACTTCTTGGACTTTAATGGCTTCTTCATAGTCCTGCAAATCAAATATACTTTTACCGATAAATTGCTGCTTGCTTAAGCCCAAAGACTGCAGCAAATTATTATTGCAGCCTAGAAATTTCCCTTCGATATCCTGCCAAAAAACATGCCCTGGCATATTAGCAACAATTTCTTCCCATCTCAGTTCCGCCTGTCTTTTGGCGCTAACCAGCTCTCGCTCTTGCTTCTTGCGTTCTGTTATATCAAAGGAAATACCCAGCATACCGACCACTTCACCGGTCTCAGCTTTTAAAGGGATTTTTTTGGAAAGTACCGTTTTACCTTCACCGGTTTCTTCTTCAACAGTCAGGTCTTTACCCGTAGACATGACATAGCTATCATCTGAATCAATGCGCTTTGCCGTTTCTTCTGAAAACAAGTCATAAGCAGTCTTGCCAACAAAGTCTTTGTTGTATTTACGCTTTACAAAATTGGCTTGAGCCTCATTACAGCCTAAATACACCCCTTTTCTGTCTTTCCAGTAAACATGACCTGGCATGACCGCAATTAAGGCTTCAAAATTGCTTAATATTTGGGCAATTTTTTGATGTTTCTTATTAGGCTGCGGCATAGGTTTCTAATCTGGGTGATTTATTTAAGTATATACATTTTTTTATTCTAATTTAAGCTCTACCCATTTCAGCTTATTTGCAAAATAAGGCTCAACTAAGTGCTTATAAATAATATCAAAAGAAGGAATAATTTTGCTGGGATACACTACATAGTCATAACCTGCTGAGGCCATTAAGATATAAACCGCTGATTCTTCTTTAATATATTCAAGTCCGTATTTTAATACATTTAAGCAATCAACAGACTGGTCGGTTTTAGCCATTCTTTCTATAAAACTTTTTACTGTGTTAAAAGCGCCAATCCGAAATTCTTTATTTTCATCATATAAAATATCAATAAGTTTACGGTTTTCATTAAATTTTGGATGCGCTAGCCATGCATCCCACCTTATAATTTCATAAGGTATTTTCAATGTTTTAAGGGCTTCTGCATTTCTTAATAACCAGGCATCACCCGCATTTTTTGCTGTGTTATGCAGCTCGTCCCAATTCAGTGCAGGGCAAGTTACTTTTAAATTATAGCGTTGTAGGCTATCAGCTAGCATAAGGGTGCATTTGCCAAAATATTTGTTAACTTTAGAAAGCGTTGCTAATAACTTTTTGCCTTCATGCTTGGGCTGCCCAACGCTGATGGATAACAGGCAATGCGAAGCAGAGAAATGGCTTTTATACTCAGACGGGCAAGCAAATCGAACTTTCACACTCGATTTTTCTGGTGCTAATATTGGATCTGACATGATCAGGCCCCTTCTTGTATTTCGCTGTGAAAATACACATTATTTTGCAAGAGAGCAATGGCTTTCAGTTCTTTTTATGCCGATAAATCAAAATTAAACTGCTAATGGAAATGCATAATATAAAACTGAGAAAATAACCCCCCACCATTAAATAATCTTGCTTAATCAATCCATAAAGGACCGTGATAAACTGCAAAATACTAAAGCCAAAAAAAGTAGTAAAAGACACCCCTTTCGCGTCTTTGCTTTTAAATAAGGTGTAGATTTGTGGCACAAATAACAAAGCGTTAACAAACAATGCTACTCCAAAAAGAAATACTACCACTTCTTTAAATAGCTCCACGCCGGCACCCTCAGCTAAAACAATAGTTAATTAACATTATAGCCTTCCGCCAAGAGCTTAGCTAAAATAAGGGCTATTTTTCTTAGAGGCCTTATTTTTTCATGAGTTATTTTGTCGATATTTCACTGCTTAAACGCAACCCACGCTTTTGTTTATTATTCAGCGGTCAAGCGATTTCCTTTCTTGGAACTGCGATAACAAGTGTGGCCCTACCCTATCAAATCTACCATATAACGCATTCTACTTTGATGATAGGCCTGCTAAGCTTGTTTCAATTACTGCCGTTACTCGTCACCGCTTTACTGGGCGGAGTATTTGCTGATCGGCACCATCGGCGCGCTCTATTAATTATTGCAGAAATCTTATTAGCTTTAGCTTGTTTACTGCTTGCCCTGAATGCTTATTTAGCAGAACCGCATATAGGCTTAATATTTCTAATTGCACCGATTATGTCAGCCATTACCGGCTTACATCGTCCTGCCATGGATGGATTAACTCAGCAACTCGTAGAACGTCAAGATTTTGCAGCAGTCAGCTCATTAGTAGGCTTTGTCTATAGCGGCGGTATGATTATCGGCCCGGCCATAGGCGGTTTGCTGATTGCCCATTTTGGTTTAGTTACCGCTTATGTGGTTGATTTTGCCAGTTTCTTTATTTCACTTATTGCCATTATTAACATTAAAAATGTACCCCATCCTGCTGTTACTCATGACCTGTCCACCTGGGCCTCTTTAAAGCAAGGTTTTAAATATGCCATGTCTCGCCAAGAACTAGTCGGCACTTATGCGGTTGATTTTGTAGCCATGATTTTTGGCATGCCCAATGCTTTATTTCCCGCCATTGCTCAGTCTCTTGGCGGAGTAAAAACATTGGGGCTGTTATATTCTGCCCCAGCTGTAGGGTCCCTCGTCATTTCAGTCTATAGCGGCTGGGTCCATCATATTAAAAAGCATGGCATTGCGATTGCTATAGCAGCTGTTTTATGGGGCCTCTCGATTATTTTATTTGGCTTATCAAAAGAGCTTTGGCTGGCTTTAGTGTTTCTTGCCTTTGCCGGAGCAGCTGATGCAGTCAGCGGAATTTTTCGCCAAATGATTTGGAACCATACCATCCCCACAGAGTTTCGTGGCCGTTTGTCAGGTATTGCGATGATTAGTTATTTAAGCGGGCCCAAGCTTGGAGACACTGAATCTGGTTTAGTCGCAGCCGCCTTTGGGGTGGGTGCTTCAGTGATATCAGGAGGAGTGCTTTGTATTATTGGTGTTGGAATTTGCTGCTGGGCCCTGCCTAAATTCACAAAATACCAAGCAGAGTAGGCTTAGGCTATGCATGCCGATTAACAGCCCAATAAGTGAATAGCTTAAAAATATACAAATAAATACTAAGATAACGTTTATTTTATAGCTTTTTTAGTATATAATTATATTTTTAATTGCTAAGGAAAGTGATTATGTCACATGGAAGAGCGACTACTTTAGATGGACTTACCGCGACTTTACTTGAGCGCTATAGGGAAAAAAAGCTAGCTGAGACCGCGCAGAAAGCAAATGCTGCTCTGCTTGATCCTAAAAAAGGCTGGGTCAACTGGCTAATGACCTCTTTTAGCACCTATTATGCTGATAAATCTGCAAGCCTATTTAGGTCCTCTGCCATCCCAAAGGATGCAGCAAAGAGAGAAGCGTTCTTTACTGAATTAAAACAAGACCTTAGAGATTTATTTAGCCGTCAAAATGAAACAATTTCTGATAAGCTGCTAGAAAACACTATCGCTAGCTTGAAAGACCCAAGCAATCCCATTGCAAAAACTATAGCTAGATTTAGCAATCAAGACCGCATTCTTGCCGCTGTCAGCCTATATGTATTGGCCCAAAAATATAGTCTTGATATTCCTACGTTCCAAAAACAATTCAACAGTATTTCTGCAAAAGAAGCCTGTTTTGGCAAAGACAGTTTTTACGATTACGCTAGCACTTATTGCAACTACTTATTAACTGAGCATTGTAATAATATTAGACAATTTTATAATGACTCAGCAGCAAAACACCATGAAAAAATGCCAGCTGAAATCAATGAAAAAGCGGTCAAAATACTGTTAAGTGCGGTAGAAAGCTATCTAAGCGATAAAGAAGGAGCCAAAGCCCAAGCTTTATATAATGAATTCAAGCCAAGCGAGATGCTTATAAATAAACGGAATCAATATCAGGGCCAGATGAATACAGCGTTTGAGTTCTTACAGCAGGAAATGCGTAGAAGCGCCAGAGCTGAAGCAAATGATATTCGACATAGCTCAGAAAGTTATAATGATTATTCTGTGGATGAAGAGAAATTAGCTAAGAAAATTCAAGCCCAGATTGACAGCAATATACTCAAATTTACAGAGCAGGCTAAAGAAGCCCGAGCAAGCTTTGATGCTGCTACAAAAGAAGTTGAAATTGCTTACGACAATGCTTTTAATGCCGTACAAGATAGGCACGGCACAACAACTGCTTTACTTATTTCAAATTACAATGAATTTAACAGCGAACATAATCAAAGCAAAAGAATAAGATGTATCGATACCCTGATGACTGAAGCCCCAGCAGAGGTGTTATATGAAGTTCAGCAAAAACTTAATGAAGCATTCAACATTGATGCTGCTTCAGTTACAGCTAATGGGGGAGCTGGTGCCAGTGCAGGTGGCTCTGCCCATAGCCATGGAAGTCTTGCTATAGCTACGCCTGAATATGAAAAATCTGCCATCTCACAAACGCCAGTTGCTCAAGCCAGCGCACCTTCTGCGGCTTTATTGCCTCTTGCCACAGTTTATGAAAGAACCGAAATGGCTCAACCCAGCGCACCTCCTGCAGCTTTATTGGCTACTAGCGCAGCTCAAGACCAAGCTGTGGTTCGCGCTTCAGCACAAGCTGCTACAGCAGCCTCGTCTGAAGAGCCAACTGATCCCGAAAACTTGAATGCGCCGGTTTTAGCTGCTCCCATTTATCAAATGACCGCTCAAGGTCCTGCAAGAGAAGCTGCAGCAGATTTAACAGCCAGATTGGCTGCATTGCCAGCACCTCCCACCCATACTCCAGTCATACCTGCCGTTAGCAGTCGTGCACAGGATGATGAGGACCCGGTAGCGATACCAGGAGCTTAATATTGAAATAAAGCCCTAATCAAGAGCTATAGGCTGCTTTTTTATCCAGCTTATTGGTTATTTGAGATGGGCTTTTGTGACGGAAATACTTTCCCACAGAATACAATGGCTGCTGGCCCGATTTCAATCAAGAGACTGTTTCCAATCTCTACCCCTCGTTCTATTGAAATCGAGCCAAAATCATACTATCACGCCAATAAGTTATTTAACAATAAAGCGCCCTCTTAAATTTATTACTTATTTTTTCTTGTTTTTTTGTTCTATTTCGCGTTGTCCGCTTGACCAAGAAGGGGGATCACTGGCAGGAAAAGATTCCCATCCAGCTTCATCTTCTATATCAAGCCCTTCTCCTACTAGCTTCTTTTTAAAATCTACTTCAGAAGCAGATTTATGTTTCATGCTGATCTTTCTTTTCATGTTTTCATCTCCATTAATCGGACTCCAGAAAATCCAGCAGCTCCAGATACACTGCATTGGTCCAGCCAAAACCAATTTCATTACTTTGATAACCGAATTTAATATTAGCTTTCACTTCCGAGGACTCTGAACTGACATCATACTTTTCAAAAATACTGCCATGCTGTTCAAATTCATGATTGACCAAATTGATAAATTTATAAGACAAACGCTCTGCCTCAGCATGATAGCCATAGCGCTTTAAAGCCTTTACTGCAAAATAATGAAAAGGCGCCCAACCAAATGGCGCGTCCCATTGGTTACCCGTGACATAAGTACTTGCTAAAAGCCCGCCTGGTGCCTCAAGAGCTACTAAATTTCTAATGACCTGCTGCGCCCGATCTTGAGAAGCAATGCCGGCCCATAAAGGGTAAAAAGTGGTAGCGAAAATATAAGGCCGCATGATCTTGCGGTCTGCATCATAGTCAAAGTAATAGCCTAAATCCTCATCCCAACAATAGCGATTGACTGCAATGGACCTTTGGATAGCACATTCATTCCATTCATTTCTAGAAGTCTGGTTTCCTAAAATCTGATGAATTTCGGCAAGGTCTTGCTCCATCTGGTATAACAAAGAATTTAAACAAATTGAAGCATAACTAGGTGTTCCTCCGCCAAATGGCCCATATTTGTTGGAAGGGTCAAATCCTGATTCACGTGCCGAACGGTCAGCCATGTAAAAGCTTGGCCTTAAAGTATCTCGCTTTTTGTCATAATACTTACTAATCCGATAGTCTTGAACATGATGAGTTTTAAAATAGGCCCTTATCCTTTCATAGTGGTCACGGCCAGTTTCATCAATTTCACTGTGAATGACCTCAAGACTAGGTTTATTGCTTTGCGCACAATACCGTGACATACCAATGCTTTCTATAAGATGTGGCGCAGAGTTCCAAAACCGATGGTCTTTTTCAATAGATTTGATTGCTTGTGCAAGCCATTCCCGGTCACAAGTTTGGCGATAAATAGCAAGAACCATTTGCGAAATAAGAGGAGGCTGGGAGCGGTCCAGGTGATAAGATCGATTAGAGTTTAATACTTTGCCATAATGCTCGATTTGATATAAAGCATTTTCCACCATACCCTTAGCAATATCGACCAGGTTGTCCCTAATTAAACCCAATATGATAAAGTAGCTGTCCCAGCCATACATCTCATTAAAGCGCCCGCCCGGCACGACATAAGGCTGCGGCAAATAGAGCAAACCATGCCATTTAATTTTATCAGGATTATCCGGAAGCACTTCTATGTTAATCTGCTCAAATACCGATTGAGTTAAACAATTTTTTAACTGACTTTTGACCGAGCTCAATGTTTCACTTTGAGAAATATATAAAATTTTTCGCTCATTATGACTTGCCGGTAATTTAGGATCAGACATGGCCTGTAAAATCTGTTTATGAGTACGCAGCAAATCACCCCAGGATTTTTGAATATAATCCCTCGCTTTTTTAATGGTTCTAAGGCTGATAGGGTGTTTCGTACTCATACTCATTCCATTTTATGCTTTGACAGGCCCACCGTGAGCAGCCTATCGCTCTATGTATTCACCACTGTGCCGCCATTAACATGTATCACCTGTCCTGTAACATAACTGGAGTCGATATTGCTGGCCAAATAAACATAAGCTGGAGCCAATTCATAAGGCTGCCCTGGGCGTTGCATAGGGGTGTCTTTGCCAAAATCAGGCATTTTATCGGCTGAAAAACTGGCTGGAATAAGCGGGGTCCAAATAGGTCCTGGGGCTACCCCATTGACTCTAATTCCTTTTTTGGCCAACGCCTGTGATAAAGCGCGAGTGAAGCCCACATTAGCCGCTTTGGTTGCAGTATAATCGAGCAACATAGGATTGCCTTCATAGGCCACAATTGAAACGGTATTGATAATTGAAGCCCCTTCTTTCATATGTTTTAGAGCAGCGCGGGTCAAATAGAATTGTGAAAATACGTTTACTTTGAAAATGTGTTCTAATTTTTCATCGCTTACATCATCAAGACTATTGGTTTGCATTTGCTCACCGGCATGATTGACCAAAATATCAATTTTGCCGAATTCCTGCATGGCCTTATCAACAATGGCTTGGCAATGGCGGCTGTTAGAAATATCGCCTGGTATTAGCAAACATTTTCTGCCAAAAGCTTCAACCCTCTGCTTCATAGATTGAGCATCAGAATCTTCTAATAAATAAGAAGCGACAATATCAGCACCTTCCTTGGCAAAGGCAATCGCCACAGCCTTACCAATGCCGCTATCTGCTCCAGTAATAATGGCCACTTTATTTTTTAATTTGCCACTGCCTTTATAGTGGGGATCTTCATCTTTGGGCATCGGCTTCATTTTGGTTTCAAGCCCGGGTAATTTTTGTTGTTGTTTAACAGGTTCAATGACTTCAGCCATAATCGTCTCCTTTTATGATGAAAATATTGAAATAAATTGAAAA
>JARDZR010000081.1 GCA_029240715.1 Gammaproteobacteria bacterium | reverse complement strand
GCCCTGTCGAATAGCCAGTGCAAAGATAGCTGCAGAAATGAAAGATAAAATGACTTCTGGCATAATGAGATCGTTTCTTTCATGGCTGCCAGCTGGAGGAGCATAGATCCCGCTTGTATTAAAATCCTGCATGCCTTGTTCAAAACCGATAGGAAAATTACTTTTAATTTCCCCGCAGTCATTTGCTATAAGGTTGTTGGCATCATATGCAAATCGACTGACCGAGACAGCCAAGGTAAAAAACCAGTTGTTCACTAAAAAGTTTAAACAGCGAATCGCCGTATATCCGCGCATAGCAGCTCCATGCTTAATTTATTCCATGGCTATGTATGTTATAGCATTTCAATTTGCCTGCCAAACAGGTTACGGCACATTAAGCATTTTGGCATTGGTAGAGATAAGCTTGTTTTTTAAGTACTTTATGGGTAAAAGGCACGGTTCTCTGTCCGTTCAGCGTGGCTAAGGCCCTGCAGGATGCAAAATACTCAGCAATACAAGCAGGGGGGGTCGTAGGGTCGCTAGTGCCTGGAGTGGCAAAGGCAATATAAATGGCCTGTTTAACCTGCTTGTGGATTAGGCTTTGTCTAAAAGACTGGTTCCAATACTGATATTGATTTTCCTGTCCTGAGCAAGGCAGGGGCTGGCTAATTTGGCCTTGGGCCCAAAAAGTCAGCATTTCAATTCCCCAAAAATCATTGGCAAGAATAGCTTGCTTAGGGTTGTTGGCATATGTATTGATAGCTTTTTGGGAAAGAGAATAGGACAGCGGGTCATATTGATCATAATCGACGAATATTCGCCAGAGGCTACACATAAAAAAGATAGCCAAAATAACATATAAAGTTTTTTGATAGTGATAGTGTTTGATGTAATAAGCAGAAAATAGGCTTAAGCTAATTGATGCCGGGGCAAGATAGGTCATAAAAACCAGGTCAGAAAAAGCAGCAATTTGCCAGAAAATAAAAAACACAAGGCTAATACACAGCATAAAGTTAATTAAGCTTGGCCTGCTTTTAAGCTTGTATTTGTACATGGCAATAAAAGGGACCAGGGCAAATACGAAAAAGTTACCTAATACATTGCCAATATAGTGGCCTGGGTGAGGGTCAGCCAGCTTGTGAACTGAGGATAGATATTTTACAGAGACCCAATCATTTTGTAGGTTCCAAATTATCACTGGGCTAAATATAATCAGAGCTAATAATATGGAAAAATAAAAGTGTTTATTCTTAAAAACGCCGCGATAAATTGGACTAAGAACTAAAAATATTAATATGCCAAATACTAAAACGATGCCGCTGTATTTTGCTAAAAGCATTAAGCCAATAGCCATGCCCGTCCAATACAAATCTGCATCCTTTTGGTATTTAAGATAGCGGCATACGCAGTAAACTGTCATAGCCCAAAATAAGCTAAGGCAGGTATCGTAAGTTACACAGACGAGAAGTTTTGCTGAAGTGATTGGGAAAAGAATCCAAAGCAGAGCGGCAATAAAACCGGTTTCTTTATCAAGCAACAGTTCAGCTGTTTTATAAATAAAAAATCCTGTGCAGGCAATGCAAATAAGGCCAACAAAATTCAGGGCAAAAAGGTTATTGCCAAAAATAGTGGTGGAGAGCCGAAGCATATAAGCGATCATCGGCGGGCCGTCAAAATAAGACAGGGCTAAATGTCTGCCCCAATCCCAATAATAGAACGTATCTCGAAAGGGCGGTTTTACAAAACAGTATAGTGTTAAGCCCAGAAAATATAAAAACAAAAAGCTTTTAGCTAGCTTTGGATTGATTATTCTGCTTGGATTCATTAATTGACCGCCTATTTTTACTAAAAGGAATTTTGGGCTAATCGGACCAAATTAACAAGTAACAATGAGGATAAAAATGGTTAATTCTTAAAGTTGCATTTTAAATGCAACTTTATTATAATGCTAATGAGTTCCAATAAAACCACAGGGAGCACCTTTTGCATTTAAAATGTCTGCGCAGGATCAAGGACGATGAAGGCTGGATTAGAAAACTATTAGATGAAGCGGATAACGAGCGCATGCATTTAATGACCTTTATTTATATCGCCAAACCAAACTGGTTTGAAAGGGCCGTAGTTTTCATTGCTCAAATGATATTTGTTGTAATGTATTTAATCATGTATGCCATTTCTGCTCGAACCGCACATCGATTTGTTGGGTATTTGGAAGAAGAGGCCGTAATTAGCTATAACCATTACTTAGAAGAAATCGATTCCGGCCGGATTCCAAATTGCCCTGCGCCTGCTATTGCTAAGCAATATTGGAAACTAGCGGCTAATGCCACTCTGCGAGATGTAGTGATTGCAGTGCGTCAGGACGAAGTGGACCATCGTGATGTCAACCATTACTTAGCCGATAAGCTCTCAATGGGTGAGAAAATCATTCAAGATGTTAAACTTGAGACTAAAGCCTGAGGATGCAATGCAGTTAAATAAACAAACCGATTATGCTTTACGCGTGCTGCTGTTCCTGGGGACTTTGCCTCAGGAGCAGCTTGCCACTATTGATTTGATCTCAGAGAAATTTCATATTGCTCGCAACCATTTAATTAAAATAGTCAGTAAGCTTGCCAAACTGAAATATATTGAAACCATTAAAGGCAAAGGTGGGGGTATGAAAATTAGGCCTGCTACTTTAAGCCTAAAACTGGATACGATCATTAAAAGTTTTGAGCCGACCTTTGAGGTGATAGACTGTGAACATAATGACTGCCCAATCCGAGGCATGTGCCGCTTAAAAAGGGTCTTGGACCTGGCTAGCACTGCTTTTCTAGCAGTATTGAGCCAATACAAGCTATCTCAACTATTGCCACAATCCTTTAATGAAGGAAAAGACTGGGGCAATCAACTTAACATTCCTATCAAAATATTATGAATGAACTAACAAAAGAACAGTTAAATCAGCTTGTGATTAAATTCTACACTAAAGTACAGCAAGACTCCTTGCTGGGTCCGGTATTTAACGATGTGGCTAAAGTAGACTGGGAGAATCATTTGCCTTTGCTTACCAATTTCTGGGCCAGTGTAATGCTCGGCACGAATGAATATCACGGTGGGGCTTATGGCAAACACGTCATGTTGGCCCAAAAAACTTCTATAAGCCAAGCTCATTTCGAGCGCTGGCTTGAGTTGTTTTCAGCTGAAGCAAAAGCCACTTTGCCAGAGCCTTATGCCAAAACTATCGTAGAGAGGGCCCGTATGATTGCCCAGTCTCTACAATATGGAATGAATATTGCTTAAACTGCTTCTGCAGCTGCTTCTCCTTAACTGCCTAGCATAGGCCTAAGGCAGCAAGACCCTAGCCTAAGCTTTTTTGCACAATCTCATACACGTCTTTTGATAAGTTTTTAATCTGAGCAATTTCTTCCAAGGCTTTTTTCATCAAGGCTTGGCGATCCGCATCATAGCGCTTAAAACTCATCAATGAGCGGGCCAGTCTTGCCGCAACCAATGGGTTGATTTTATCCAATATTTTAATCTGCTCAACGATCAGCATATAGCCTTTGCCGTCTTTGCGGTGAAATTGGGCTTGGTTGGCGGTGAAGCTGTTTAATAAGGCATAAACCTTGTTAGGGTTTTTATAGTCAAAAGCAGGATGAGCAAGCAGGCTTTCAACATGGGTTAGCGTATCTGAATGCTTGGTGCTGGCCTGGATGCTTAGCCATTTATCGACAACAAGTGCCTCATGCTGCCATTGTTGATAGAACTTATCTAAAGCATCCGTCCTGATATTGGCATCGCTGACATTGGCTAGGCAATTTAAGGCGGCCAGCTGGTCTGTCATATTATTACCCTGAGTGAACTGAGTTTGGCATAGTCTTATTAGTTGGGGATGCTCAGTCTGCACCAAATAGCTTAAACAAACATTTTTAAGCCTGCGCATAGCAATAGAGGTTTTATCTATCTGGTAATGACCGGGAAGCTGTAGGTGATTATAGGCATGAAATAAAGCATCCTGTAATGATTTGCTGATGGTGTTGAGCAAAGATTCTCTAGCCTGGTGGATGGCATCGACATCGATCAGGTTCATCATTTCCGCAAGGGTCTTTTCTGAAGGCAATATGAGCATTTCAGCTACCAATGACTTATCCAGATTGCTGGAGCGCAACACTTGATGAATGGCATCAATAAAGTTCTTGGGAACTTGATAGCTTTCCTGATTTTGTTCGGCTTTAAGCAGATTAAGTAAAATTCTGGTAGCCATGGTCTGGCCTGCATCCCAGCGGTTGAACTCGTTGCTGTCGTGAGCAAATAAAAATAAAAGTTGTTCATCAGTATAGGGGTAGTCTAATTTCACCGGGGCTGAAAAATCTCTTAGCAATGAAGGAACAGGCGCTTCAGGGACTTCTCTGAAAGTAAAATCAAGCTCACTGTGATTTAGGCGTAACACATGTTCCTTTGCCATGATCCCATTGTATTCAACCATTAAGTCTTTGCCTTTGCTGTTCAGTAAACCCACTTTAATCGGGATATCAAAAGCCTGTTTTTGGGCTTGGCCTAAAGTAGGGGGGCAGGATTGTTCGATATGCAATGAATAGGTTTTTTGGGAAGCGTCATAGTGGTCTCGCACTTTTATGCAAGGGGTCCCTGCCTGAGAATACCACAGTTTAAATTGCTCAAGATCGATGGCACCTGCAGCCTCCATACAGGATACAAAATCATCACAGGTGACTGCCTGGCCATCAAATTTTTCAAAATAAAGGTCCATTGCTTTACGGAATTTATCTTTGCCTAAAATGGTTTGCTGCATGCGGATGACTTCAGCGCCTTTATTATAAACCGTCGCAGTGTAGAAATTATTCATTTCAATATAGGAATCTGGGCGAATAGGATGGGCCATAGGGCTAGCGTCTTCAGCAAACTGAGAGGAGCGAATGACTTTGACGTCTTCAATTCTTTTTACAGTGCGGCTGTGATGATCGGCGGTAAACTCCTCATCTCGAAATACCGTGAGACCTTCTTTTAAGCTCAATTGAAACCAATCTCGGCAAGTAATTCGATTTCCAGTCCAGTTATGGAAATATTCATGGCCTATTACGGCTTGAACATTTTGGTAGTCAAGGTCGGTACTGGTTAAAGGGTTAACTAAAACATATTTGGTATTAAATAGGTTAAGGCCTTTGTTTTCCATGGCACCCATATTAAAGTCAGAGACCGCTACGATCATGTAAATATCTAAATCATATTCACGGCCAAACTGGGTCTCGTCCCAGCGCATGGCTTGTTTTAAGGCATCCATTGCATATTGGCACTTTTCAATATCGGGCTTTCTGGAATAAATCTCTAAAGACACGCTTTTGCCAGAGGCTGTGCTGAAATGGTCTTTTAATACCGCTAAGTCTCCTGCCACTAAAGCAAATAAATAGCTGGGCTTTTTAAAAGGATCATGCCAAACAGCAAAATGCTTGTTGTTATCAAGCTCACCACTTTCAATTTTGTTGCCATTAGACAATAAGATCGGATATTGGCTTTTGTCAGCAATAATTTTGGTAGTAAAACTTGCCATGACATCCGGGCGATCAAGGTAATAGGTGATTCGGCGAAAACCGTTTGGTTCGCACTGGGTGCAAAACATATCTTGGCTTTTGTATAAGCCTTCAAGCGCTGTATTGAGTTGGGGCTTAATAATACTTTGAATCGCTAAAGTAAATTCGGCCGGCACCACGTTGATGCTTAAATCTGTGGCAGTCAGTCTATATTCAGACTTATTGAGAGCTTTGCCATTTAGGCTAATGGACTTAAGCTCTTGGTGCTCACCGTGTAATACTAATGGCACATTGTTATTAATCTTGGATGAGCGACGAACGGTTAAAATACTGCTCACCACAGTTTGTTCTTCGCTAATTTCAAAACAAAGTTCCACCGTATCGATTAAATAATCAGGGGGGAGATAGTCTTTGCGGTATTTAACTGTATTTTGCGGCATCATAATCTGTCCTTTGCTTTTAAGCTTTGATTGTAGCACGAGCCCAATAATTCGTAAGCCTAAACATTGATGCGGTTTTGGAATTGAATCCAGCAATTTATAGGCGCATAATCCGCTGGATAAAGCTATCAAGGAGGATAGAAAATGGGAAAGTTAAAGAAATACCCTCGGTCAAGTGTCGTAGAGCTACAAGAAGTTTTTATTACTAAAGATGGATTGCAAGTCTATGTAGACAAAAAAGCGGCTTATTTTCAAATGAAACATGAAAGCGAGATTAACAGCATCGTTCTTGCTAAAAAACAAGCTGTCTGTACACCTGGAACAGCTTTGGCTTTTGCTGCAGGGCTTCTTGTTGCAGGCGGCGTGGTAGGCCTTGGAATTTGGTCCGCATTAAAAGGCCCCGATTCATAGCATAATCTTACTGAAAGCAGGCCTGGGTATTTAAACTCTATGCCGCTTAGCATAGAATGCTAAAAAATTGATGTGGAAGGCCTATGCCAGAGCAAGTGATTCAGCCGCTAACTCATCCTGTTGCCGCCCGTATAACGGTGCCTGGCTCTAAAAGCATTAGCAATCGGGCTTTATTGTTAGCCGCATTAGCCAATGGCAATTCAAAGCTTTCCGGCGTATTGTTTAGCGAAGATACGGAAACTTTTATTCAGGCTCTTATCGACTTAGGCTTGAAGCTTAAGCTGGATAGGCAGCACTGTATTGTGGAGATAGAAGGACGAGGCGGCCAATTTTTGAATCGCCAGGCTAGTATTTTCTGTAAAGATGCGGGCACTGCAACCCGTTTCTTAATTTCAGCCTGTGCTGCAATAGCAGGCAATTATCATTTTTCAGCAACAGCCAGAATGTCTCTGCCCTTTAATATGCGCACTGAAGGTTTGCTTGGCGGGGTGGTAGAGGTTGATATAGAACAAAGCAGCCAGTTTCTGTCTGGGTTGCTGATGGCAGCTCCTTTTGCTAAAATGCCCTTAATGTTAAAAAGCAAACAGTCTTTGCATCAGAAAAGCTATGTGCATATGACTGTAGCGATGATGCTTGAATTTGGTATAGAAGTTAGCTGGGTTGATGATAACAGTTTGCAGGTGGGCAATGGTCATTATCAAGCAACAGACTATCAAATAGAGCCTGATGCTTCTACCGCTTCTTATTTTTTTGCAATGGCCGCCTTAACTTGTGGCAAAATTCATGTCGCCTATTTAAACAAACAATCCAAGCAAGGCGATATCCAATTTTTAAATCTACTCGAAAAAATGGGTTGCACGGTGCAAGAAGAGCAAGGCGGCTTAACCCTAATGGGTAGCAAAGTCCTTAAAGGCTTGGGGGACGTGGATATGACAGGTTATAGTGATAGCTTTATGACCATAGCTGCTTTAGCGGTATTTGCAGAAGGCCCCACCACTTTGCATGGCCTTGCTCATACTAGACTGCAGGAATCAGATAGGATTGCTGCCATGGCGGATGGTTTAAACCGCCTTGGGGTCAAAACCCGTTCAACCCATGATAGTTTAAGCATTATTCCAAGCCTGCCCTATGGGGCTAGAGTCAGCTCCTATCAGGACCACCGCATTGCCATGTCTTTGTCCTTGATTGGTTTAAAAGTGCCCGGAGTCATTATAGAAGGAGCTGAGTGCGTAGCTAAAACTTGTCCAAGCTATTTTCAGTTATTAAAGCAAGTTTGCCAATATCCTTAAGTTTTCCTTAAGCTTTTAGCAATATAATTAATTTTATCCTGCAGGGATGCAGAAAGTATCATGAACGGTTTTTTGATGGTGTTTAGCAGTTATAGGACAACATGGTTTTACAAGGAGGTAGTATGCAAGGATTGCTTAATTTTTTCCGCCGTTGTATTGATGCAATAAAAAGGTTCGTGCATAACCCCGAGAGGGCTGCAAACCCATCTCAGGCTGTTACAACTCTGTCGGCAATTGCTCCCGATGCTATAGAAGTTGAAATGCTTGCGCCTGCAGTTGCAGCAAAGGTTTCTGAAGCAACGGGGTCTAGCCAAGACTTGCCAGAATTCGGGCCAGTCGCTCCAAGACAAGAAAGCCCTGCAGCAGAAGAGAGTCGCACAGATTTGCCAAGAGCTACTTTAGCAGGGCAGATAAACTTTGCAGCAGCTGGAACGGGTCTACTTGATTTAGCAGACAGTCGGTTAGCACCGAATGCTGCAATTGCGGCACCGTGGACTAATGCATTAGAAACCGCCACGGCAGATGCAGCTGTGCAAGAAGCTCCACAAAAAGCTCGAAGATATTCAATTCCATTTCCTGAGGGAGATGATCATTCTTCCACGGATAGCAGTTCTAGATCTTCGGTAGCGGATGAAACAGCGCCCAACCTAGTTGCTTCTATACAGGCCCCTGTTTTGCAAGCTGCTCCTGCTCCTTCACAGGAACCCGTTTTGCAAGCTGCACCTGCTTCTTCACAGGAACCTGTTTTGCAAGCTGTACCTGCTTCTTCACAGGCACCTGTTTTACAAGCTGCACCTGCTCCTTTAGCCCAAACTAACAAAGTGGATGAGCTCACTCCCATTGAATTTGCATTATGGCAATCTCTTGCAAAGAATACTTGGGTTGAGATGGGGGTGCGCACTATCCATTATGCTGCTCAGCATAATGATGTTAAAGCTCTGCAAATGTTGTGTGAAAAGGCTGGTCGAAATCCCAATATGGGTACGGAACAGAGACCGGACTTTATTTACTTAAGTTTACTCAATCCGATGTCTTACAATGTCATTTGTGATGGACAGACTGTTGGTGTAGCCTATGGGGTTACTCCATTGATGTATGCTGCGGCTGGTAATTGTCATAAGGCCTTGGATTATCTGTTAAGTCGACCAGAAATTGAAATTGACTTAAAAGATAGCACAGGGTTAACTGCCAGAGATTATGCAGTCATAAACCGCCATGATGCTATTGTTGCGAAGTTAGATGGCTATGCGAATGCTTTAAGAATTCGAGCTAATAATGTAAGCCCAGGTTGTAGTTACAATACGGCTAGCACTTTAGGCTCAGCATCTCTGCTAAGTCAAACTGTTTCAAGCTCATTAACGACTGGCGTCGCTCTCTGATTTCAACATGGGTAAATGCCAGTTTTTGTAAAGGCCCAGGCAGCGGATAATGACTACTGTTAAAACCGCTGCCCAGGTTGCTATGGCATGTTTGCTGTCGCTTAGGCCAAGCACATAGACGATAGCGCCTAATAAAGCAGGGGTAGCATAAAGCTGCCGCCTAAATACCACAGGAATATCATTGCACAGAATATCACGAATAATTCCTCCGCCAATCCCGGTGGTCATGCCCATTAAAACCGCCATGCTGGAGCTAATGTGCCAGCTTAGGGCCTTGTCTGTACCCGCGACCACAAAAACTCCAAGCCCGACTGCATCACAAAATAGCAGTAAATTATTTAAGTTTTTAGCACTACTAGGGTTGTGCTTGAAATAGGCAATGCTAAATATCAGCAGTCCTGTTATTCCTGAAATCCAAATATATTGAGTTTGCGTCAGCCAAAATACCGGCAATCCTAGCATCATGTCGCGGATTGTGCCCCCGCCGTTTCCAACTAAAATGGCTAAGAAGATAGCGCCACTCATATCCATTCGGTGTTTGATAGCGGCTAAAGCACCGCTTATGGCAAAAGCCACGGTGCCGATAATTTCAAGACTATAAAATAGCATATCTATTCCTTTTTTTTGCCAGCTTATCGCCCATCATGGCGGATCAACTCAAGACTAAACTTTGCTATGAATTCAAGTTTTAGCCGGGCTTTTTATTGACGATAGACTCAGGTTCTCAGGCCCTAATTTAAGTATGAGGATTTGTTAATTGTAGGCGATTATGCTTGAATCTTGCAGCTATTTTCCTCAAACTAATGCAAATTAAATTGAGGCTGCTATGAAAAAAAATACCGCTGTTGATGAT
>JARDZR010000080.1 GCA_029240715.1 Gammaproteobacteria bacterium | reverse complement strand
TACAGGTGCTGCTGCAGCTTGGCCATTCTTTTTAATATGTTCGCGAATTTCTGTAAGCAAAGAGCCGCTTCCCCCGCGAATAGGTAAATAAATCAAATGGCTGTTTTCTAAAAAAGGCCTTAGATCATCAATTGAAATTGAATTGCCTTCATAGAGTTTCAGTTTGCGCAAAGTTTTGTTTTGCGCTAGAAGGGCTGCGCTTTTAGCATTGAGCTTATTATGGCTCAAATCGAGTTCGGCTATTTGCGGATACTTTTTAAGCAAAGGAACAAGCGCTTCTATGTCACTGTCAGTTAAGTTTTGGCTAGACAGATTAAAAGAAGAAGTTTTAGGCCGACTGGCCATAGTGTCTTCAATATGCTGCTTTATGTTCATGTCCATGCCTTAAGCTTACAATAATAAAGTACTGTATCAAAAATAGGCGCTAAAGTTAATTAATATCAGCTAAGAGCTTGAAATGGATTGAGTTTGGGTTTAGATTATCGATTATCGATATTTGACAAAGAAAAATCATGCCAAGAAAAACTAACAAAGTCATACATCCGGGCGAAATGCTGTTAGAGCATTTTCTAAAGCCTAATCATATTTCTCAAAAAGAATTGGCCGAACACTTAGACTGGACTACGACACGTTTGAGCGAAATTATTCATGCTAAAAGAGGCATCACAGCAGATTCTGCTCTTTCATTGGCAGATGCTTTTGGGGTAGAGCCAGAGTTCTGGTTAAATTTACAAATGAATTGGGATTTGGATCAAGCCAAAAAGAATTATATCAATAAGCCTCGAATTCGTTAGCCTAGGAGGGAAAAATGATAGCCATATTAGAAGCCTATAAAGCCAAGTTGTTCACTAAAGCGAATATCTATCAAAATATAATTGCGGGGACTATCGTTGCCATCGTGGCCTTGCCCTTATCAATGGCTTTTGCTATTGCTTCAGGAGCAAGCCCGCAAGAAGGGATTTATACCGCAATTGTTGCTGCCTTATGTATTTCACTGTTTGGCGGCAGCAGGGTGCAAATTGGTGGGCCAACCGGCGCTTTTATCGTCATTTTGGCGGGGATTACCGCAGAATACGGTATTGCAGGCTTACAAATGGCAAGCTTGATGGCAGGTTTTATTCTCATTTTAATGGGAATTTTACGCTTAGGCTCTGTCATTAAATATATACCGGAGTCCGTTATTATCGGATTTACCTCAGGAATCGCTATTATTATATGGGTTGGGCAATGGAAATACTTTTTTGGCATGCATGTCGCGACAGCGGGATTGCCTTTTTATCAGCAGATTGTTGAACTGATAAAGGGTTTTGCTCATATTGACGTTCACACAACGCTTTTAGCTGCGTTTAGTTTGACCATACTCATTATTTGGCCTAAATTTTCTAAAAAAATTCCAGCTCCATTAGTAGCCATGGTTGCAGCTACCGCTATACAAAGCTATTTCAAATTTGACTCGGTGGCCACATTGGGCAGTACTTTTGGCGTTTTCCCAAGATCACTTCCTATGCCGCATTGGCTTCCTTTTAGTATGCATGAGCTTACAAGCCTTATATTGCCAGCATTTACTATAGCTATGTTAGGTTCTATTGAATCTTTACTGTCTGCCGTGGTATCAGATGGCATGGCAGGGACCAAGCATAACTCCAACCAGGAATTAATAGGGCAGGGTATTGCCAATATTTTATCCCCTATATTTGGAGGGTTCGCTGCAACAGGAGCTATTGCAAGGACTGCAACCAATGTAAGAAATGGAGGGAACAGCCCAGTTGCAGGTATAACTCATTCAGTTGTATTAATTTTAATTATTTTGTTGTTGGCGCCATTGGCTTCAAATATACCTTTATGCTGCCTGGCCGCTATTTTATTTATAGTGGCTTACAATATGTCAGAATATAAGCGATTGATTAGAATGACTAAGCAAGCGCCGTATTACGATGTGTTGGTCTTATGGGTGGCTTTTATTTTGACCGTGTTTGTAAATTTGGTAGTAGGGGTTAACGTTGGGATTATCTTGGCCTCTCTTTTGTTTATGGTGCGGATGTCAAAGACCTTTTTAATCCAAAAAGAAATGAACGCCACTGCTCTTGATAGCCCATGTTCAGCCACGAATAAAAACTCCATCACTTTTACTTTAAATGGGCCTTTATTTTTTGGAGCAGTTAGTCATTTTGAGCAGGTATTAGAAAACATTCATGATCAGGCCTCTGAAGTTATCTTTAATATGAGGGCAGTGCCATTTATTGATGGGACGGGATTGATGGCTTTACAAGATACTATTGAGCTTATGAAGAAGCATCATATAAAAGTTAAGTTTATTGAAATGAACCAACTTGTTCAAAGAAAGCTTAAAAAAGCCCATATTATTGAATAAGCTCAGTCTATTTTGAAAAAACCTAGGCATAGCCTATACTTCAATATCATTAGCTTATGGAAATCTCTGCGAAGTATTAATCAAATTTATTGAGAGGCTTGTTTGCTCTATTTTTATTTCACTATATTGAAAGATTTATACGCATAAAATTAAAGAGGACGTTATGGATACAATTGTTTCTAACCAGCAATATCCTTTAGACAAAAAGTCGATTGTAAAAAAAACTCTCTGGGCGTGGAGCTTTTTTATATTCAACATTGGCGGCTTAAGCATTTTAGCTTATTTCCAACCAGGCGGGCTTCAAGTGGTGGAAGGCTTTAAAAATGCTTTACCGCCCATTTTGGCGCAAAGTTTTCTTTTCAACTCAGGCTGGCTTTCCCTGGTGTATTTCCTGTTAATTATGTTAGTGATTATCTACCCCTACCAAATTTTGTTTTACCAGTCTTATCACTACGAAATTAATAGCCAAAACCTTATCATCAAAAAAGGGGTGTTTTCAGTGACTCAGATAAGCATACCCTTTGATCGGATTCAGGATGTTTATATCGATCAGGATATATTGGACCGGTTATTAGGCTTATATGATCTGCATTTTTCAAATGCCAGCGCGTATTCTGCACGAGCTTCCCATATTGATGGTCTTGGCAAAGAAGCGGCTGATACAATACGGACTCTAGTGCTAAACCAGATTAAATTGAACAATCATTCAGAGGGAAAAAATAATGCTAACTGAACAAGATTATCCCATTCAAAAGTATTGGTTGTTGAAACCCTTTGCTGTTGCATTTTTTTATCTGCTCGCTTTTTATGCCTTAAACAATATAAGTCATGGAGTAAATTTCGGGCAGTCAATGATGTCGCTAAAAATAACTTATTTCATTATAGGCGTGGCCGCGTTATTTTTATTTTGTCTACCTGCTTTTACAGTATTTACGCTTAAATTCAGCTTGGAAGAAGATTATCTGCAACTGCAACAAGGTCTTTTGAGCTCTAAGCGAGGAAACGTTTTTTATTCAAAAATTCAAGATATTTCCATTCAGCAAGGTATTATTGACCGCTTTTTAGGTCTTTACACTGTTTATATTCAAACTGCAGCCGCTGCTGCTAGAGTGAGATCGTCTATCTATACCACTTTTCTAGTAGGCCTGAGCGATGGGCGGGTAAGCGTTCCTGGCTTAATGGAAAAGCAGGCTTTAGCTTTGAAAGAAGAGCTATTAACAAGAGCAAGCAAAGCAAGGTCATCGCTGTAAAAAGGCTACCACGACCGAGCTGCCGTCCGTATAGGGATAAATTAAGAATTACTTAGGGCTCCTGTATAAATGACCCCTAGCACAGCCCATGTGAGCTTTTGTGTATTAGATATTTGTCGATTTTGCTTAGCTCTAGGAATCAGTGTTTCTGTATTATTTGAAGATGCCTGCATGTTAGCCCCTGTTAACAGAAAGAACTTGGCAAAGAAGACCTGCATTATTATAAAACGCTAGAATTGAAATCACATGCTTGCACAGTGCTCTCCTTGTTGTAACAAGAAGCTGGATTATGATAATTTGTGGCATTATTAGAACTCAATGGGAATTGCTATGCCTTCATTTGATGTGGTATCAGAATTAGAAATGCATGAAATTGTTAATGCAGTTGATCAAGCTAACCGCGAAGTGTCTACTCGGTTTGATTTTAAAGGAACTCATGCTAAGTTTGAGCTTAATGAAAAAGATAAAACGATTAGTTTAGAGGCGCCATCAGATTTTCAGCTGGGCCAGATGCAGGACATCTTAAATAATAAACTGATTAAAAGAAATATCAGCTCAAAGCACTTGAAAGTAAATGACCCGATTCAAAGTGGGAAGCTTATTAAACAAGTTATTGATTTACAAGAAGGCATTGATAAGGAGCTTGCTAAAGAAATTATTCAGCTAATAAAAGAGGCTAAATTTAAAGTAAAAGCGAGCATTCAGGATACCAAAGTTAGGGTGGTCGGAGACAAAAAAGATGAGTTACAGTCGGCCATTGCCTTGCTGCGCAAGCAAAACTTAAGCCTGCCTTTACAGTTCAATAACTTTAGAGATTAAGGAATAAAATATGCATTTTGCACACGTTATGATTCGAGTGGGTGACCTTGATCGGTCCATTAATTTCTATACCGATATGCTTGGTATGAAACTGCTTAAAAAAACTGAAAATGAAGCTTATAAGTATACTTTGGCATTTATAGGCTATGGTGATGAAGCTCACAATACAGTAATCGAGCTCACCTATAATTGGGGGGTGAGTGAATATGATCTTGGCAAAGGCTTTGGACATTTTGCATTTTGGGTAGAAAATGTGGCTGAAACTTGTGAGTCTATCAAGTCCAAAGGTGGCATCGTGACAAGAGAGCCTGGGCCTGTTAAAGGGGGCAGTACCATCATTGCTTTTATAAAAGACCCTGATGGCTATCAAATTGAATTGATTGAGCGAAAGCAATAAGCTTAGCGTTGTTAATAACTCTCTAGCTTTCCTGGTCTGGAATGATTATTCTAGATAGGTAAGTTCAATTTATATTAGTTCTTATTTAACTAAGCATTGTTCATTTATTGCTCGAATTTTGGCATGTTCTATTTGGCTTAAACGGGGGTATTATGAAAGCTTGTGTTGCTGCTTTAGATCAATCCATGCAAAAAACCAATGAATGGTTAA
>JARDZR010000012.1 GCA_029240715.1 Gammaproteobacteria bacterium | reverse complement strand
CCCAAAATATGGAGCTAGATATGAAACAGGATTTGATTCCTCAAGACATAGAGGCTTATGCCGCTTGTTATAGTAGGCCTGAATCAGAGCTCTTAGCGCAAATCTCAGCTGATAGCAAAAACATGACAGGCGCTCAAATGCTTTCAGGTCCTTTGGTGGCCGGGCTTTTAAGGCTGCTTATTAAACTAAGTCATGCTAAAACGGTGCTTGATATCGGCACCTTTAGCGGATATTCCGCCTTAAGTATGGCTGAGGCTTTACCTGAAAATGCAAAGTTAATCACCATAGAATCAAGTGCAGCTACCCTGAATCTTGCAAAAAGCTATTTTGAAAAAAGCCTGCATCATTCAAAAATTGAAACTTATTTAGGCAATGCTTTAGAAGTTTTACCGAAGTTAACTGAGACTTTTGATCTAATCTTTATTGATGCTGATAAAAACAAAATTTTAGAGTATTACGAATTGGCTTTATCCAAGCTTCGCTCAGGCGGAATCATGCTAATTGATGATGTATTGTGGCGAGGGGAAGTGTTAGAGGCTGAGCCTGTTGATAAACGGGCGCGCGCTATGCACAGTCTTAATAAACATATTGTGCAAGACAGTAGAGTAGAAAACCTGCTATTGCCTATACGCCATGGTCTAAATCTGCTTATTAAATCCTAAGCTGTTTATGCAAGCCCTTTGTCAGTTAGGTGATTTTAGGCCTAGGTTTTTGCTACTTGAGAATGGCAAGGGCCGATCAATCGAAGCATTGAAATTTTAAAAACCATCCCCATATCACAAATTGATCTGATAGATAAGGAAAGAATCATGTTTAATAATGCTGCCGCCAAACAAACTTATGGCTTTCAAACAGAAGTAAAACAGTTGCTACAATTGATGATCCATTCACTGTACAGCAAAAAAGAAATATTTTTGCGTGAGCTTATATCCAACGCTTCAGATGCGGAAGATAAATTAAGATTTGCCGCATTATCAGATCCCGCTTTGCAAGTTCCTCAAGAACTGGCGATTTATATTGATATCAATAGAGAAGCCCATACCCTGACTATTCGGGATAACGGGATTGGTATGAGCCGTGATGAAGTAATTGAGCATTTGGGAACTATTGCAAAATCAGGTACCAAAGAATTTATTGCAGCCTTAAATCAGGACCAAATCAAAGATAGCCAGCTGATTGGGCAATTTGGGGTAGGATTTTATTCTGCATTTATGATAGCGGATAAGGTGACTGTTTTAACTCGGCGCGCAAATTTAGCTGCTGATCAGGCTGTTTCTTGGGAGTCGTGCGGTGATGGCGAATATACCGTAGAAAATACTCATAAGGATTCTATAGGTACTGAAGTCATTTTGCATATCAAAAAGGATGAGGATAACTTTTTAGACCCATGGGTGATTCGAAGTATCATTCATCAATATTCTGATCATATTTCATTTCCAATTAAGATGAAAAAACAAGCGCAAGAAGAGCAAGCAAGTACCGAATATGAAACAGTGAACAGTGCTACCGCTCTCTGGGCCAAGCCTAAAAATGATATCAGTGAAGCTGAGTATCAGGAGTTCTATAAGCATGTTTCACATGACTTTCAAGACCCGCTAAGCTGGGTGCACTATAAAGCAGAAGGTAAACTTGAATATATCGCCTTATTTTATATTCCAGCTCACCCAGGTATGGACTTATGGGATAAGGACAGAAAATCAGGAATCAAGCTGTATATCCAGCGGGTATTTATTATGGACAATGCTGATGTGTTGCCGGCTTATCTAAGATTTGTCAAAGGCGTACTGGATTCCAATGATTTGCCGCTTAATGTTTCTAGAGAGATTTTACAAAATAATGCTACTTTAGAGAAAATTCGAGCAGCGACCACCAAAAAGCTTTTAACAGTTTTGGAAAAAATGGCCCAAGACAATGCAAATCAATATGCAAAAGTGTGGGCTAACTTTGGTCAAGTTATTAAAGAGGGAGTAGTAGAAGACTTTAATAATAAAGCTGACATTGCTAAGTTATTGAGATTTGCTTCAACCCATAATGATTCTGCAGTGCAAAATGTAGCGTTGGCAGATTATGTAACAAGGATGAAAGCAGAGCAAAAATCGATATACTATATAATTGCTGATAGCTACTCTGCGGCTAAAAACAGCCCGCATCTTGAAATTTTCCGTAAGAAAGGCATTGAAGTTTTATTGTTAAGTGACCGAGTGGATGAATGGGTCATGTCGCATTTGCAAGAGTTTGAAGGCAAGCTCCTGCAGTCTGTTAATAAAGCTGATTTGAGCCTGCTTAATGAAATAGATGAAGCTGCCGCCAAAGAAGAAACAGCCGCCCAGGAAAAAGACTTTCAATCCGTGCTTGAGCATATGAAAAAAGTATTAGGGGACAAAGTAAAAGATATTAAACTTTCTCAGCGTTTAACTGATTCCCCAGCTTGTATCGTGTCTGATAATTTCGCCATGAGCATGCATTTACAGCGTATGATGATGGCTGCCGGACAAGCGGTCCCTGCCGCTTCGCCTATCTTAGAAATCAACCCTAAGCATAAGCTGGTAGTTTGTTTGCAAAGTGAGCAGGATGAGGCTAAATTTGCTGATTGGTCGATGATGCTATTTGAACAGGCATTGTTAGCTGAGGGAGCTCAGCTAGAAGATCCAGCGGCTTTTGTCAAAAGAATTAATCGATATTTAGTATAAAAAAACTATTTTGCTATCATGAAAATTTCTTCTATCATACATGGCATAAAAATGAACGCGGGAAGCGACAATGTTAGGTGAATTAAAAGTAGAGCATAGTCCAATGGAAGAAGCAAAAAGCATTATTCTGTCCGCGTTCAATAAAAATAATAAAAATAGACGTCAGGCGCAAAGAATTGTTCAAAGGGTCCTGAATCTGGCCGTAACAAGAGGCTATCCTCATAATGAGGGTTTTAATTATTATTTTCAGCATAGCGATGAACAGAGCGATATGTTGACCAAAAAATGGCTGTCCGGCTTATTTGAATATGTTAGCCCTGATGAGTTTGCTCAGCTTTCTAAGCTCTAATCGGCAAAAATAAAGCCTGATTTTGCTAAAGCCTAGATTCTCGCTGACAATGAGCGCTAGAAAGCCGTCATTTTTTGGTCAAACCAAGCCATTCCAAAATGATATTGTCCATCCACCTAAAGCCATGCTTAGAAAAAGGTGAGCTTAAAAAGCCCATATGCCCGCCATGCTTGGTCAGTAATAACTGGATATGCCTAGGCAAATGATCGGTCTCAAATTTGCAGTGTATAAACGGATCATCTTCACTCATTAAGATATGGCAAGGGATACTAATGTTTTTTATCAAATCTTTTGAGCTGGATTTCTGGTAATAGTCTTTAGCATCCAAAAAGCCGCTGAAAGGCGCGGTATATTGATTATCAAAGTCCATAATGCCATGGTATTTTTGGCTAGGGAGAGTCCCTAATTCAGGGAAATGTAAGTGGCGTTGCCTGATAAATTTTAAAAGCTTGTTAAGAAAATAGCGGCGGAATATATGATTTTCAGGTTTATCCAGTAACTCAGCACAAGCTAATAAATTAATGGGCGGGCAAATTGCAATTACTTTCTGTAAAAGCTGATGAGCATTATGGCTAAGCTCTCCTGCCAATTTTAAAGCCACATTGCCGCCTAGAGAAAAACCTAATAAGTGAAAATCTGAATTAGGGGTCTCATGCTTAAGCGTTGTTAAAGCTTTGAGCACATCTTCGCTTCTGCCGCTGTGATACAAACCTTTTGCCAGACCTTTGCCTGAGCCGCAGCCTCGAAAATTGACGCGTACTATTCTGCTTGTGCCTAATTTTAATATTTTATGACCGAGGCGTACCATATAGCTAGCGTTATGATGCCCGCCTAGGCCATGTAGCATAATGACGGTAGGCTTGCCTGGTTCCCAGCTGTTTGGAGTGGAAATCTCAAGGGTTATTTGATCTTGATCTTGCAAATCAATAACTTTAGTAACGGAGGGAGGCGGTTTGCGCCAATTGAACTTAGCAGCCACCACAGTTTGTAATAAAGGGCTTTTTAAAAGACCCCAGGGGGTAAAATTCTTCATAAAAAAACCACCAACTTTAAGTTAATTTATTGTAGCAAACTCTTGGGGCGAGTTCCTATCAGAAAGTTGGTGGTTAAAATTTTATTCGATCATGGTATCGATGTAGCTTTCACCAAACACCAGTTCTCTTGTAACGTTTTCAGTTTTAGCAATTTTAGCCAATTTTTTCATGGCCTCAATTTGGATTTGTCTGACTCTTTCACGGGTCAGGCCAATCTGCTCACCAATGCTTTCCAAAGTTGAAGCATCATAACCCCTTAAGCCAAATCTCATAGAGATAACGGTTTTTTGGTTATCAGTTAAATGATCAAGCCAGCGATTTAGATGTTGATTTAAATTATTCTGTTCCAATTCCTGCTCTGGAGAGCGGCAATTTTCATGAGAAATAGTTTCAATCACCGGACGGCTTGAGTCATCGTAAATTTCATCAATGGAATCAACGTTTTTGGTCGCTGTCAGCGTGCGCTTGATTTCATCAACAGGGACTTTAAGGTGATCGGATACTTCTTCTAAACTAGGCTCTCTTTTCAAAGATTTACGCAATTCACTCATGGCGCGTAAATAAACATTCAATTCTTTTAAAACATGAATAGGGACTCGAATAGTACGGGTTTGATTAAGGAGGGCGCGTTCAATGTTTTGTTTAATCCACCAGGTTGCATAGGTTGAAAAGCGAAAGCCCAGGTCAGGATTAAACTTTTCTACTGCACGCATTAAGCCAATATTACCTTCGGCAATAAGGTCAAGAAAGGCCATTCCTTTATTCATATAGCGTTTAGCCATTTTAACAACAAGGCGAAGATTGGCTTCAATCATCTGGTTGTAAGCTTTTCTGTCCCCGTTCTTAATTTTATTGGCAAGCTCAATTTCTTGCTTGGCTGTCAAAAGAGGTTTTGAAAGGTTGTTTAGATAGAGGTTGGTAATATCTGGCTCTTCGTAAGGAACTTTGCTTTCTACTTTATTAATAGTAGGGCTCAAAAGCTCTTCACTTTCCTCTTCTACTAATATGTCATCTTCTAAAAAGTCTTCCATAAAACGCTCCTATTCATTAGTATTTGCAGTTTTACGCTTGTAGTCTTAAACAGCGGATGCCATAAAAAAGCACAAGATGTAGTGTAATTAGATTAGGTTAAATTTCAAAGCAAGCTTAGAAAAACCTAAGCAAATCAATATTTTTGTGTTTTTTGATGCTTTTAGCCCCCCTTGCAAAACAGGTTAAGTCCATAGCACCATAAAACATTTTTATTTGCGTATAGATACAAATAAAACAGTAAAATCACTATTTATAGATAAATAACAAAAAATAATTAGCTTGTTTCTTGTCGAAGAATTCAAATTGTGTAGAATGGCTTAAAGCGAAATTTACTGATCTGCACATTAAATCGATTATATAAGGGGTAATGAAATGACAATATATACTTATTTCTTACAGGAGCAAAATCATGCTGCGAAGGAAGCGATAGAGCAATATCTGCAATCGAATCATTTTGCAGCTAAACAGGTTGTTGAGGACAGCGACTCAATTCGAGTGCATTGGCATAAAAGAGCAGTCGGACATTTGCTCGAAGGCCGTGTAGCTCAGCCTGGTGACAGCATTATTGTATATGAAGCTTCAGATTTGGCCCGTTCTACTTGCCAGATGCTCGAGATTTTAGTTAGCGCAACAGCTCATCAAGTTAATATCCATTTTGTAAAATATAATGAAGTATTTCATGCGAAAGAAAAGAATAAGCTGACCGATATGCTTCGCTTGGTTCATCATATTGAAAATGATTTTATTTCACGCCGAACCACTGACGCCTTAGCTCGCCGTCGTGCCGCTGGTTTACCATTAGGGCGTCCAAAAGGCAGAAAAAATAAAGCACTTAAACTAGATAAATACAAAAAAGACATTGTTAAGTATTTAGACTTAGCTATCAGTAAAACTTCCATTGCTAAACTAGTGGGCTGTCATCCTCAAACATTGTATGACTGGATTGACCGTAATATGATTCCAGACAGAAAAGCCCGCAAAGCAAGAAAGCCTCGCCAATCATCCTTGTATGCTTCAATTACAGGCAGAGAAGTCGCTTAATTTAGTCAATCAATAAAAAAGCCCACAGTAGTGGGCTTTTTTTTAGCTTTGTATTTTATGCAACAGTTTCTTCTTCAACGCTAAAGTCATTACGCTCTAACCAATCATATAAAGTTTGAGGGTGGCAATCGACTAATTTGGCAATCGATGCTTTGCTAATGCCTAAATCCAAATATTTTTTGATATCTTGGCGGAATTTGTCTAACTTGAGACTTTTGTTGCCTCGGCCTTTTGGGCGTCCTAATGGGAGGCCGGCAGCTTTTCTTCTAGCCAAAGCTTGGGAGGTACGTTTAGAGATAAAATCGCTTTCAATCTTGCTTATCAATTGCAGAATATGTTGGGTATCAACTTGTTCAGACTGATTGGTAATATGAAGATTGTATTTAACAAAATGGACTTGTACTTTTCTATTGGCCGCCATGCTCAGGATTTCTAAGATTTGAGAAGTAGAACAAGCTAGGTGGGAAGCTTCAAACACCACAATATGATCGTCTTTAGTGGCATTTTTGATCAACTGTCCGATTGCTCTTTCGCCCCAATGAACTTTAGTAGAGTTTTCATCAGCTATGCGTTTTGGCATGCTAAATTGCTGCTGTTTGATGTAGTGCATGATATCGCGTTCTTCATGAGCTGGATCAGCGCTCTCAATATGAGTATAGATATAGCAAGTCATTTTTATCTCCTCTAAAATTATAAGCTTTGGCTGGGCATATTTTACCAGTCAAACCTTAAGGCTTCCTTAAATCAAAATTTATTGCCTTAAAAAAATTATTTTATTAGCTATTTAATTACCATATTAATACTACCTTATTTTGGTGCTGTAATAAAAGTAATTAATCTAGAAATTTTAAAAATAGAATTCTAGAGAGGATTTTCTGAAGGCTAAATAAAGTTTAGGCTTTTACTTTTTTGCTATAAGCTGCTTTGGACTTTGGGTAAGGCTTTTTGTCTTTGCGTGGATGTTCTGCAAGATTTGCTAAAGCTTTTTGATAAGGTATGTTTGCGTGAGCTTTTTGTTCAGCCGTGACCTTGCCATCGGGATTGCCTTCTAAATCGATGCGATCTTCTTGGTTAATGATCGCTTTCCAGTATCGGATGTTTAAGGTATAAATTTTTAAGGCGTTAGCCAGTACAGCTTTATTAGCTGCTTTTTCTGGATGTTTTGCCAAAATATCTTTATCGATTCCTACTTTTAAAGGCTTGCGAAATTTAAAGTTAAAGCATTGCGGATGCGCTTCGCATAAAAATGCTAACAAAGCCTTGGCTTCTTGATATCGTTGTTGGCGGCGGCCTGCTGCTTCTTGCTGTATTTCAGCTTCTTTAGCAAGGTTAACATGCTTTTGGTCGATAGGCTTATCGGCTTTCTGTAATGAGGCTGATGGCTTTTTGAGCGCGCCCTTAGACTTAGCTGTTGTGTGGGGCTGTGCTTCTTGCATGATACTTTTCAGCTCAGCCAATGTAATTTGTTTTTTATGTCGAGATGTGTTCACCGCAACCCTTCTGGATTTCTTTTTTGAGAATTTTGGCTGCAATTGGAAGATTTTGCAACTTTTTCTCAATGACTTCTGCAAATCTTTTAAGAATGAACCAGAACAGACTGCGACTGTCTTTGTTCCCAGTTGTTTAAAAAAGCTTTGGCTAGCTCAGGATTATTAACGATTAAAACATTTTCAGCATTGTCATTTTGGGCGGCGTAAGTATAGTTAAACGAACCTGTTTCAACTGTGCTGCTGTCAAAGATCATCACCTTGTTATGAGCAATATTTAAACGATTGTCATCCCAAACTTTTATACCATGCCTAATAAGATAATAAGCAGAAGTATGAGTGCCTGGCTCAAAATTACTTTTATCAAGTATGACTTGCACATTGACCCCGCGCTTTGCAGCTCTAACTAAAGCATCGCCTATTGGATAGGAAGTAAATGAGTAGGCTTGCACCCAAATATTTTTTTGAGCCGAGTCAATTTGCTGCACAATCAAAGCCGTACAGTTCTGGTTTGGAGTAAAACAGACCTGCATATTGGCAGGGCTTGCAAAGCATAGAAAGGGCAAGCAGACGCAGCTCATTACTGTTATGCAGATTTGTTGGATAGGTTTCATAAGCTCACTTAGTTTAAGTTAAATAGCTTGTCCCATTGCTGGGGCATATTAGCAGGACTGCTTCTTTTCTGATTACGCACTAGGCAGCTTTTCATCATTGATGCTACCATTTCCTGAACATGTCCTTCCAGTTCATTTTTTAATATACTCTCTGGTAACTGGTGAACAGCTTTGTAAAATTCATTCAGGGTTAATGCGGCATGTTTTATATTCATTATGATCTCCTTTTGTTTCATGTGTTAATTCTAGGAAACGAAAAGAGAACTTGCAAGTTGAATTATTACACAAAGGAAAAAATAAATGAAGCTCATCACTCCTAATTGGCCGGCACCTAAAAATATTAAGGCTTATTCCAGCACAAGAGAGGGCGGGGTGAGTACAGGGCCTTATGCAAGCCTAAACTTAGGTGATTATACTGGAGATAAAGATCTGCAAGAGGCAGTAGCGCAAAATAGACAGCTTCTATGCCAACAAATTGGGCTTAGTTCTAAGCTGCATTGGTTAAAACAAGTCCATGGCAATAAAGTAAAGCAAATTGAAGGCCCTTTTGAGGAAGTGCTGGAAGCAGATGCCTCTGTTAGTTCAATAAAAAATGAAGCCTGTGTGGTCATTACTGCAGATTGCTTACCAGTATTGCTATGCGATCAGGCCGGTACTGCGGTGGCAGCAGTGCATGGTGGCTGGAAAGGTTTGCTTGCAGGAGTCATTGCTGCAACGGTTTCTAAAATGCCCAGTCCAACAGATAGGCTGATGGCTTGGTTAGGTCCCGCTATTAGTCAGGCCCATTTTGAGGTAGGGCCGGAGGTTTATGAAGCTTTTGGCCCAATGTATCAGTCAGCCTTTATTCCGAGTCAGCGCCCAGGCCATTATATGGCCGATATTTATCAGATTGCGAGAATTCAGCTTAAAGCATTAGGTGTTAATGCCGTATATGGTGGAGAGTTTTGTACTTATGCAGATCCGCAATTTTATTCCTATAGAAGAGATAAAGGGCTGACTGGAAGAATGGCCAGTATCATTTGGCTAGAGGGCTAATCGCTGTTTGTGATTAGCTTGACTCTCTTTTTAAGATTGCTTAAGGTGGGCTTATCCGCTTTTTCTTAATTAAGAGAGAGGTGTCAAATGTTAAAATGGTCAATCATTTTTCTCATTTTGGCTATCATCGCTGCCTTTTTTGGCTTTTCTGGCATCGCCGCAGCTTCGGCCGGTATGGCTAAGGTCCTGTTCTTCTTATTTATCATTTTATTTGTAGTATCTTTGCTGACGGGTTTATTTCGCAAACCGCCTATGCAATAAGTAAATAAAGCTCCCTTAATCGGAACATAGTCAAAATTAAATCGATACGGTATACTCGCAGATTAATTTTGAGCAAGGTGATTGCCGATTAAGGGATTTTATTTATGGCAGATTATAAAGATACTTTAAACTTACCTAAAACTGATTTTGCGATGAAAGCCAATTTGGCACAGCGTGAGCCTGAATGTTTAAAAAAATGGCAGGAAATAGGTTTATATCAAAAGATCCGTAATTTACGCAAAGGAAAAGAAAACTTTGTTCTGCATGATGGCCCTCCCTACGCTAATGGCGATATTCATGTGGGTCATGCCGTCAATAAAATTTTAAAAGACATGGTAGTCAAATTTAAAAGCCTGTGCGGCTTTAATTCACCTTATGTTCCCGGCTGGGATTGTCATGGTCTTCCTATTGAGCTTCAAGTTGAAAAAGAAATAGGTAAACCTGGGCAAAAGGTTGATGCCAATACTTTTAGAAAAAAATGCCGGGAATATGCCAAAAAACAAATTGATAAACAGCGTGAAGATTTTATCCGCTTAGGGGTCTTAGCGGATTGGCAACATCCTTATCTTACCATGGACCATCAATATGAAGCGGATACCATCCGGACCCTGGGAAAAATTATTGAAAAAGGTCATCTGCAAAAAGGCTATAAGCCTGTGCATTGGTGCGTTGACTGCGGTTCTTCATTGGCTGAAGCTGAGGTGGAATATCAGGATAAAACTTCAGATTCGATAACGGTGCGTTTTCCTGTAGTGGAAAGCGATAAACTTTTGGCTGCATATAATCAGCTTAACCCTGAGAACTTACCTATTTCGGTGTTAATTTGGACCACCACTCCTTGGACCTTGCCTGCCAACCAGGCTGTGGCAGCCGGGGCTGACATTGAATATGTATTGGTTTACTGTCAGTTTCCTCAATCGCAAGAACTGGTTGTGCTTGCTAAAGAATTATTAGCTTCAGTGCTGGAGCAGGCCCAAGATATAGAACAACATAAGGTTTTGGGAACTTGCCTGGGTAAAGCTTTAGAGGACATCCGCTTAACTCATCCTTTTTATCACAAAGAACTGCCTATTTTGCTGGGAGAGCACGTTAGCACCGATACGGGTACCGGTTTTGTACATACCGCCCCAGCTCACGGGGTGGAAGACTATCAGGTTTGTAAAAAATATCAGATTGAGCCGATTAACCCGGTGGGGCCTAATGGCTGCTATTTGTCTGATGTGGAGCTTTTTGCAGGTAAATTTGTAGGCAAGGTCAATCCTGAAGTGATTGAAGTCTTAAAACAGCAAGCTAGACTTTGGCATAGCAATAAAATTCAACATAGCTTTCCGCATTGCTGGCGCCATAAAACTCCATTGATTTTCCGAGCGACTCCGCAGTGGTTTATCAGTATGGAGAAAAAACATTTACGCGAACATGCTCTGCAATCCATTTTGCAAGTGCAGTGGCAGCCTAAAGAAGGTGAAAACCGGATTAGAAGCATGGTGGAAGACCGCCCTGATTGGTGTATTTCAAGACAGAGAACTTGGGGAGTTCCTTTGCCTTTGTTTGTCCATAAAGAAAGCAATGAGCTGCATCCCGATACTCTGAATCTATTGGAAAAAGTCGCCAAAAAAGTGGAAGTAGCTGGAGTGGAAGCCTGGTTTGAATCCAAAATAGAAGATTACTTACCAGCTGAAGCCGAGCATTATGCTATGTGCCAAGATACTTTGGATGTGTGGTTTGATTCTGGCGCATCTAGCCAATGTGTATTGGAAAGCAGGGCCGATTTAGCTTTTCCAGCCGATTTATATTTAGAGGGATCTGATCAGCATAGAGGTTGGTTCCAAACTTCTTTACTGACTTCCATGGCGTGCACTGATAAAGCTCCTTATAAAACAGTGCTTACACATGGCTTTGTAGTGGATGGGGCCGGTCGTAAAATGTCTAAATCATTAGGCAATGTGGTTTCTCCGCAGCAAGTAATGAAAACTTTAGGGGCAGATATTCTGCGCTATTGGGTAGCTTCAAGCGATTATCGCTTTGAAATTGCGCTATCAGATGACATTTTAAATCAGTCAGCAGATGCCTATCGGCGCATCCGCAACACAGCAAGATTTTTGCTAGCGAATTTGCACGACTTTGACCCTAAAAAAGACGCTGTGCCTTTTGACAAAATGGTATATTTGGACCAGTTGGTCCTTGATCAAGCTGCCAAACTTCAAGCTAAAGTAAAGCTGGATTATGAAACTTATCAGTTTAGCCGGGCCATCCAAAACATTCACAATTTTTGCTCCTTACAGCTAAGCAGTTTTTATTTGGATGTCATAAAAGATAGGCAATATACCTGTAAAAAAGATTCATTGGCACGCCGTTCATGCCAAACTGCGATTTATCATATTTTGCAGGGTTTGGTCAGTTGGATGGCACCTGTTTTAAGCTTTACTGCAGAGGAAATCTGGCAAGCTATTCCTGGAGAAAAAGTAGAATCAATATTTTTAGCAGATTGGTATCAGACATTAGAACAATTTAAGAAATTTGAAGATACTGACTGGGAAAATCTTTGGAACATAAGATTTTTGGTCAATAAAAAATTGGAAGAAGCCCGTAATGAAGGCAAGATTGGCTCAGGTTTGGAAGCAGAAGTACAGTTATTTGCGACTCCTGGCTTTCACAAAACCTTGCAAAAATTCGGCGATGAATTACGCTTCTTATTAATTGTTTCAAAAGCCAAATTAGAAAAATGGCTTGGAGATAACGAAGAAAATAAAAACATTAATACTGTGGATGTGCAGGTAATTCCCACCACTGCGCCAAAATGCGCGCGTTGTTGGCATAGAGTAGAAAGTGTGGGCAGCCAGCCAGAGCATCCAGAAATTTGTGAAAGATGTGTACAAAATATTGAAGGAAATGGGGAGCAAAGAAAATATGGCTAAATCAGCAGGCGGCGGTCAATGGCGTTGGTTATGGTTAACTTTTGGGGTCATTGTATTAGACCAATTAACTAAAAGCATGGCGAAATACTATTTGTCATCTTTATCCAGTACCCAGGAATTTTTCTGGTTGAACTTTGTATTGGTTCATAACTCTGGCTCAGCTTTTGGCTTTTTAAATAACCAAAGTGGCTGGCAACTATGGTTGTTTGTAGGTATTGCTCTTGCAATAAGCGTCGGAATTTTGGTCTGGCTCTGGAGAGCTTCCGGTATGCATCATTATACCGCAGCAGCACTTTCTTTAATTTTGGGCGGAGCTTTGGGCAACTTATATGACAGATTAGTTTATGGATATGTCATTGATTTTATTGATGTGCATTTTGGTGAATGGCATTGGCCAGCTTTTAATATCGCTGATTCTGCGATCACCATCGGCGTATTATTGTTGTTGATCAGCGCATTTAGGAAAGCTTAATGAACTTTATACAGCCCGGAAGTACCGTTAGCATGCATTTTGATATCCGTTTAAAAGACGGCTCAATTGCTGAATCGACAAGAAGTTTTAAAAACCCCATGACATTTACCTTGGGGCAAGGGGTGTTTTCCGATAAGCTCGAGCAGGAAATGCTGGGATTAAAGGTGGGCGATAAAAAGAAGATCATGTTGTTGCCAGAAGATGCGTTTGGCGAGCCTCATCCTGCTAACATTTATCAAGTTTCTCGGGACCGCTTTGCTAAAATGGAACAGGACACCCCGCTTGAAGAAGGTCTGATCGTGGCTTTTGTGCAACAAAATGGGGATGAGTTGCCCGGCATTATTCGTGAAATCGATGCTGAGGAAGTGACGGTCGATTTCAACCACCCTTTGTCCGGACAAGTGGTGCTGTTTGACATAGAAATTATGGAAGTTAAGGCTTAATATTTTCGCTCAGGATGAAGGAACTAGCTAGTCCCGCTCATGCTGAGCTTGTCAAAGGATAGTTTATTTATTCTTTGTCATCTTTCTCTAAGCCTTCATCTTTTTCGATTTTCAGATGATTAGACTCCGCAAAGTTTAAGATCTCTTGGTAAATTTCAGGATGGACATTTTTAAGTTCATCATCGACGATGACGCATTTGTTGCCATTTTTAACAGCCGGCTGCAATAAGGGCGAATAAATAATTCTGCGGTTTCTGAAAGTCGATAAGCTGCCGCTCACTCTCTCTGCCCAGTCAGCAGGATGGAATTTCTTCCCTTCGTCGGTCACACCTTCGATAATGATTTTGCTGCGCTCAGGCTTTTTAGTCATGATCTCATTTTTCAAACTATAGCTTTGCGCGGTATTATACTGCATAATTAGCAAATAAGTGAATTAAATCCGAGCAAGGTATATGGCAAATCAGATTGAAGGTCAAGAACAAGAGCAAGAAGAGCTAGCAACTCAGCAGCGTAAGCGTGGTATTTATATTTTACCAAATCTTTTTACTACCGGAAGTTTATTCTCAGGCTTTTATGGCATTGTTGCCGGCATGAACCAGCATTTTATCTTGGGTGCGGTAGCGGTTTTTATCTGTTTAATATTCGATAGTTTAGACGGCAGAGTAGCAAGGTTAATCAACGCTCAAAGTGCATTTGGCGCACAGTATGACAGTTTGGCAGACCTCTTAGCTTTTGGAGTGTCACCTGCTTTGTTAGTTTATAATTGGAGCCTGGCCGATTTAGTTCAATATGGTTGGCATAAAATAGGTTGGTTGAGTGCATTTATTTATGTGGCCTGTGTGGCAATGCGCCTGGCCAAATTCAATACCATGCCAGAAAATAAACGCTATTTCTTTGGTCTGCCTTGTCCTGCCGCCGCCGCTTTAGTGGCAGGTATGGTATGGGTTGGCAGCATTTATAGTTTAAGCGGCTTAGGTATTTCTTTGGTGAGCATGGTGATTGTCTGGGTGATTTCATTTTTACAGGTCAGCAATATCAGGTTCAGAAGCTTTAAAGACATTGATTTAAAAGCTAATGTTCGTTTCACTGTATTGGTTTTAATGATGTTGGTTTTGGTTTGCATTTCATATAGGCCTGCACAAGTTCTATTTTTGTTGTTTGCAGCTTATGCGCTCTCCGGTCCTATTTTGGGGCTGTATTCCCTAAAAAATAAGCATCGCAAAGGGAAGCATGAAAACATTGCTTGATAGCTTACAAGCGATCGGCGTTGATATTTGGCTGCCATTTAGCTCAGTTCCAGCACAGTCAATGCAGTATGGACTTGTTGGTGAGCTTAAAGCGAGTTCTTGCTTAGTCTTGCTGGCTGCTGAAGATTATGAAAACTGGCAAGAACTTCAGGAACTTTTATCCAATATTTTAAAATGGCAAAAGCTGGACTTAAGGCAATGCTGTTTGGCTGTTCAAAATTCTCTAAGTGATTCAAAAAACTATTCTTTTCAAGAATTGCTGAATCAGGTCCAAGCTAAATCTATTATCAGTTTTGGTGTGCCGATTAGATTGGAGCTTGATTCACATCCTGAAATTCGTTATGTTGAAACCTTGAGTCTTACGCGTGTACATAATAACGTGGAGAATAAACGTCGGGTGATGAATGACTTTGCAGGCTTTTCACATTAAGCTTTTAAATTTAAATGATTTAACTCAAATTATGGCCATTGAAAGGCAGGCTAGTTCTGCTGCCCGCTGGTCAGCATCAGTCATGCGAGATAGTTTATTAGCAGCTCACACCCAAGTTTGGGGCATTATTTTAGACGGCAGTGAGCAGCTGATTGCTTTTGGGGTATTATCTGTGGTGATCGATGAAGCAGAAATTCTGAGTCTTGCTGTAGAACCTGGTTTTTACCGTCAAGGCTACGGCGAAAAGCTCCTGAACCATCTTATCCATATTGCTAAAAACAAAAAAGCAGAAACTTTGTTTTTAGAAGTTAGGGTTTCCAATGCTGCAGCTATCGAGCTTTATAAAAAAGCGGGTTTTCAAGAAACAGGCCGCCGCAAAGACTATTATGAAACCGATGAGCCTCAAGTTAAAGAAGACGCAATTTTAATGACTTTAAAACTAATTTAAGTAAAAAATCCTTATTTGTTTCAAGTAAATCATCTATATAATCGGGCCTCATATCCTTATAATATCGAGGCTAGATATGTACCATTCTCTTGCTTTAGTTTCTCGCCGCTTTAGAAATTCATACCCAGCTTTGAATACCCAGAATGCTTTTGAAAACCTTATTCTAAGGCCTGGCTTAGGAGATCACCTTGCTAGTTTTTTAATTTTGTCTGATATTTCAAGACTAAGCAAAACATCAGGTCTAATGCATTATAGGATCATAAAACCACGCAGCGAGGCTTCTGATATGATCTTAGCCACCATCGCGGGCCAAAAATCAGTAGATGATATGATGCAAGCGATTTCAAGTGACCGGCAATATTACAGCAATTTGAAATCTTTACCAGTTTCAGCTGTTAGAATGCTGTTGTCTCACTACAGCATTGAAGATATGGATCGTTTGGTTATGGCTAATTTAACTTGGATCCCTGTAGCAGATGAAATTATTCGAAAGAAATTGCTTTCATTGTTCGACAGCTATAAACGAGGTGCATTGAAAGAGGCTTATACTGATACACTACTTTATGGCATCTTTTTATTGCTTTTTATTCTCTTCCCACTACTGTGCCTTAAGCATTCATCTTACAAATTTGGGGGAGGAGTGGGTTTGTTCGTCTCCATTCTAATGACGGCGCCTGCTATGTTTTTAACGTTATATGTAAAATGTCTAAGCTCCCTATCTTGTTTATCTGTGCCAATGCTTGAGAATTTATTAGCTGATGGCCATTTGCCGCAATTCAATGAAATTGATTTTGCAATAGAAAATAGTGATAGTGCCAGGCCCGTTTTATATATAGAGAATAAGAAAGCCGCATCAATGCATCAAGCTTTGCTGGCGTCAGTCTCTTACCTCCCTCTTGTTCTTGCAGAGCTGGCTATCAATAAGGTTGTTCCGCTTGAGAATATTTATCCAGCCTTGTTTCTTTTTCTGGTCTCTGCTTGCTCGATTAGCTCTTTAGTAAAAATGGGCTTTAACGCGGGAACTTCTCATTATACTCCGCATGTAAAAGCATTTATGATAAAAGCGCGCGCTCAAGGTATACAGGGAGAGTTAAGTCTAGCGAGACTAGATCGGATTGCTAATCCTTGGCGAAATGCGATGCAAACTCGAGCTCTTGAGTTTAGCCAGCAAGCTAGAGGAGCATCTGTATTACAGGAGCCATAGCTTAAATATTTCTGAAATGAAATCCTGTGCGGTCTTCCTTTTGCAAAGCAATGCCCTAAGCCTTATAATGTCTGATCATTTTACTAGGCGATTAATATGGCAGATTTAGTTTCAGAAATTAACAAGCGTCGCACTTTCGCGATTATTTCTCACCCGGATGCGGGAAAAACCACTTTAACTGAAAAATTATTGCTTTGGGGCGGCGCTATCCAATTAGCAGGAACGGTTAAAGGCCGCAAAAATACCAAACATGCAACTTCAGACTGGATGGAGCTTGAAAAGCAAAGAGGGATTTCGGTAACCACCTCTGTTATGCAGTTTGAGTTTAACGGCAAAATTGTTAACCTGTTGGACACGCCTGGCCATGAGGATTTTTCTGAAGACACCTATCGCACTTTAACCGCGGTCGATTCTGTTTTAATGGTGATTGACGCTGCTAAAGGAGTGGAGTCTCGAACCATTAAGTTAATGGAAGTTTGTCGCTTAAGAGATACGCCGATTTTAACTTTTATTAACAAAATGGACCGTGATATCAGAAATCCTTTGGAGATTCTGGATGAGATCGAGACGGTTTTAAAAATCAAATGCGCGCCAATGTCATGGCCAATCGGACAGGGTAAATTCTTTAAAGGGGTCTATTACCTCTATAAGGATGAGGTGCATTTATTTGAAGGTGGTCATGGCACACATCTTCATGACTATGAGATTATTAAAGGCCTACATAATCCTTTATTGGATGAAAAAATAGCTGAATTTGCAGAAGAGCTTCGCGAAGAGATTGAGCTTGTCAAAGGTGCAAGCCACGCGTTTGATATGCAGGCTTATTTGGAAGGTCAATTAACCCCGGTATTTTTCGGCACCGCTTTGGGCAATTTTGGCATTAAGCCATTACTTGAGGGCTTTACTGACATCGCGCCTTCGCCCCAAGCCAGGCAGACTACAGTTCGGGAGGTGAATCCAACCGAACCTAAATTTAGCGGCTTTATTTTTAAAATCCAGGCTAATATGGACCCTCAGCACCGCGATAGAATTGCCTTTATGCGAGTTTGCTCCGGCCAATACCGAAAATCTATGAAAATGCATCAGGTCAGAACGGATAAGGATATTCAAATTTCTAATGCCCTTACTTTTATGGCGGGTGAAAGAGAACACATCGAAGAGGCTTATCCAGGAGATATTATCGGACTTCATAACCATGGAGCGATTCAAATTGGAGATACTTTTACCGAGGGCGAAAACTTTAAGTTTACCGGTATTCCTAACTTTGCCCCGGAGTTGTTTAAAAGAGTTCGCCTTAAAGACCCATTAAAAGCCAAAGCCTTGCAAAAAGGTTTAATTCAGTTGTCTGAAGAAGGGGCGACTCAGGTATTTAGGCCTTTAAACAGTAATGACTTAATTTTAGGGGCAGTCGGGACTTTGCAGTTTGATGTGGTGGCTTATAGACTGCAATCTGAATACGGCGTGGAATGCGTGTATGAAAATGTTAATGTTAACTCTGCTCGTTGGATAGAAGCCAAGGACCCCAAAGTTTTAGATAGCTTTAAAGAAAAAGCTTATGATTATTTGGCTTTAGATGCCAACGATCATTTAACTTATTTGGCACCGACCAGGGTCAATTTAGAACTGGCTCAAGAGAGGTCGCCTGATATTAAGTTCCATGCTACCAGAGAACATTAACAAGCACTTGCCGTTTCTGTCAGGCAACAAGATCCATTAAAACAGAGCTGTCTTTATTGTCGCGAAGGCTGAATCTGGTTTTAAAGCTGAAAATATGCATAATGGTAAAGGTTTGCTCCTTCTTTTAGTAAAGAAGGTTAGGGAGATTTTTGAAAATGAAAATTATTTTATTAGGCCCGCCAGGGGCTGGTAAGGGCACTCAAGCGCAGTTTTTGAAAGAAGTGCTTAATATACCGCAAATTTCAACTGGGGATATGCTTCGTGCTGCCGTAAAAGCAGGTAGTCCATTGGGCCAAAAAGCCAAAGCCATTATGGATAAGGGTGAGCTGGTTCCCGATGAAATTATTATCGAACTTGTGAAAAACCGAGTACAAGAGCCTGATTGCAAAAAGGGTTTTTTATTGGACGGTTTTCCTAGGACCATTGCTCAGGCTAAAGCTTTGTTGGACTCTAATATTCATATTGACTATGTGATTGAACTTAAAGCCGATGCTGAAGAAATTGTAAGAAG
>JARDZR010000079.1 GCA_029240715.1 Gammaproteobacteria bacterium | reverse complement strand
TTTCTCCGTTGTTTATTCAAACATACCATAGAGAAATGTAGGAGGAAATGGTGTTATTGATTGCTTTATAACAATAGCATTCTCATAAATAACTGGTGCTGACAGGCGGAATCGAACCGCCGGCCTACTGATTACGAATCAGTTGCTCTACCAACTGAGCTATGTCAGCAATGTAACGTGGCTGTGAGCATACAGGCAAATTGGCAAGTAGTAAATATAAACTAATGCGGGGATTTTGCGGGGCTTTGTAAGACATAGAGTTACTAAATACCCCATAGCTACTTCGCTTTTCTTTGCTCTTGAGTCCAGTCTTTTAACCTTAAAATAACTAAATTCAAGCTATTAGTTTTACATGCCTTGTTTGCCGATTCAATTAAACTTTGTAACTCGGCTGCTGAGTATAGACTTGAGAGTGTGGATTTTTTTATCGAATTTATGTAACAAAACTCTATGTTAACGTAAGTTAATACTTATTAACGCCTAGCTAATCTGATTAAGGTTTTTGAGAAGAGCTTTTATGAAATGTAACAATTCTATAGTCGCGTTTAGAGCGTAGCTACAGAATTAATAAAAAATGAAAGAAAAATACAAACTAGCTGTAAAGCTAAGAGAGTAGTTTTACCTGGGAGAATCAAAGTTCTGAAGCTGACAAATTACAACTAATCAGCTTGGGCAAGAAAGACAGTAAACTTATATTTGATTGAGTAAAGTTTAAGAATAGAAAATCTGGAGAAATTTCTTGTTTTAAGCTGAGCACCCTTTATGCCATCATTCAGATGGATGCAAACCTACAGAATGTCGGGGTCGTGCGGATGAGCGACCTGTATGACCACCAGAGGCACTTTCATCCTCAGCAGCAAGAGCAGTAGCGATTGGGGTTGTTGATGCAGGATCTCTTGAAACAACTTGTGTAAGAAATTCTATATTTATAACGCAACCTTCATCTACTAAACTAAGTTTAAGCCCTTTAGCTAATCCAGGTAAAAGCTCAGTAAAAATTTTACCATATAGTCTGTCATTAAAGCTTGATAAAAGCGTTAGCATTAACATTCTTAGTGTGCAGTAGCTTTCGTTCACTTTGAGCATGCTTGACCAATCCAAACTTGCTATACCTTCCGTTTTGCATAGGTGATTAAGCAGTTGATCATAGTCAGGATTATTAAATTCAAGGCCAACCAATTCAGAAAATTTTTTCCCTCTCTCTTTATTAAGGGTCATCAGCCCACCGAGAAGACCAATTAGAATTGTTGAGAAAACTAGCCAACCATATCGGGACCCATATTGGCAGTCTTGCTGAGGTAAATAACAATCAAAATAATTGCCAGAACCGGCCGGAGGGAGAGACTGACATCCTTTTGGAACCAAAATACATGTGCCATCATCAATTTTAGATTGTACAATTGCATTATTTTCAAAATCTGCTTTTTTTGCTAAATTAGCCAAAGATAAAAACACAGCCAGGACAGCAATGACAAACCCTGTAGCGTGTGTTATTCCGTGTAAAGCCTGCCCATATTTGTTTAATAGCGGGCTATAGCAGAGACTTACCCTTCGCCCATCTTTGGCTATAACAGCTTGTATGATTAGGCTTGTATCATGTTCAATGCGAGCAGGTATTTCATGACCTCTATCTGGTTGATAGGCTGGTCGTTTTATCATATGCTCACCTAGGCATATTTTTCGATCAGAAAATTCCGAGCCTTCTAGAGCAAAGCGTCTTAGCTTCAATATTGATTCACAATCAGCGGAGCGACTTAAGCGATGCGCAAAAAAAACTATTCTAGGGTCGGCATCATTTTCAAAAACACCTTTAAGCTCAGTTTCTATATTAAACATAGAGATACTCCAAATTTAATGATCATCAAAACAATTGCTTTGGTATTTATAATCCTTTGGCCGAGCAAAGTAAAGTATCAAAAATTTTGGTATGGTATACGTATTTAAATGTGAGAATAAAGGTTTAACTCCATATATTCTAGCATTTCGTAGAAAACTCATGCTCATACAGATATACAGAGCCGCTTCTTTTTCTGTTAAAACGATTTTCTCTAATTCCATTTAGATTCTCCTCGCTATATTAACTTATCTTCCTTATGCCAATAATTAAACTGGCGGTTGTTTAATCGGCGGCATTTTTTAATATAACACTGCCTGATTAAATTGTGAACAGAATTTAAAAATGTTTTAATTAGCCAAAGCTGAGGGCAGACATAACTATTCTAGCCTGTCACCAGCCAACTATTTATTTTGTTTTCTGCTAAGCAATACTATCTAATCTGCCTATAGAAAATTTTCGAATTGTTCATAAGTCTTCTACCTAATCTTCACCATGAAACTTTAAATTTTTTCCTTTAATCCAGGAGCTAAGAAGGGTAATAATTAAACTTTTCATCATGGAATTGACTCAGTGTTACTTAGAATTCTATGCGAATTTAGCATGGACTGCATTTGTTGGATAGAAAATAGTCTTTAGCCTTATTGATACCTATGGAGTTAAGGCATACACTTGACTCCGACAATTACTATGGAGTAAAAGCCATGCCAGTAGATTTAACTAAGTACAATAAACCTGAAACTAGCTGTTCTATTGGAGAAATGAAACTAGAGCAAGGAAGAGGTTTTTTACCTGGTAACGATCCAGTTTTAGATATTGATCACGGAGGCTTTCGAGAGTTAACAGCTTTATCAAGGCAAATCCCAAAGTTATTAGCAGAAAATCGTTTAGTAGATACTTTAGACCAAATGCCACAATTGCCCAAATTGCCCAACAATTGCAGTAACATGTCTTTACTTGAAAGAGCTTACAGCATAGCTGTCTCAATTGTTCACGCTTACATTATTGAAAAGGGTGGCGATAGAGATACAAATAAAAATCCGGTGCTTGTTCCTAAAAAACTTTCTATTTGGCTTAAAGAAGCATCGGACTTAATAGGGCGATATCCAACACAAACATATGAGACTTATATACTCCAGAACTATGAGCGTATCAATGCAGAAGCAGGGTATGTGCTAGAAAATTTGAGACCTCTTGTAACCTATACTGATACTTCAGGAGAAGCATGGTTTATTATTATGCATGTTGTCTCAGAACATCTAGGCGGGCATGTATTAATGCACTATGCAAAACTTGCAAATTTATCTGAACTTTCATTTGAAGACAGAAATGCTGTGCTACTTGACACTCTTACTCAAATGAATACAGCACTTGTGAAACTAGTTTCACATCTCAATAACATGCGACATGGAATTTCTGGATGGGATTTTTTCTTTAAATTAAGGCCGTATTTAAAATCTTGGGAACCTGGTGTTATTATGGACGGCGTGCAGACCTATAATAACTCTGCTATTCAATGGAGAGGTGCATCAGGCGCTCAAAGTAGTATTGTACCAGCTTTAGATCGGATGTTTGAGTTTAATGTTTCACAATTACAAACAATGCGTGATATGGTAAATTATATGCCACCACAGCATCAATTATTCTTATCTAGGCTTGATAATTCGCCTGCTAGTGTCAGAGATATGGTAAGAGTTTCTCGTAATGCTACGGTAATTGGGGCATACAATAGTTTGGTTGAATCGACAGTAGCTTTTCGACAAACACATTATCAATTTATAATTGATACATATATAGTAAAAAATTTAGTTGAAATCTTCGGAAATTCCACGATTACTGCTATAGAAAGCAGTAACTCCAACAAGCCTATTGTATTACCTGTCCAGTTTGCCTGGGATTTGTTGCATCAGTTATTTACAATTACCAAAGCTAATATTGTCCATAGAGAACTGGGGTATTTACTCAATCAAGATTCTTCTGGAAAACTAGACGGCATTTTGGGGAGTATTCAACTTGACCTAAAAACAATGTTGCGAACAAATTGCTTACCACTCGGCATTGATGATACTACATCAAATTTTTCTGTCGCTTTATCAAAACTATATTGCGATACCATATTAGCCTTATTGTCTAAATATAATCTTGAGCACTTGTTGGCTGAAGAACATACGGGCACATTAAACAATATTCTAGACGTGATTCATGCTAACCATACAGTCTTATTAAGCAAAGCACTTGGTACAGGTGGAACTGATTTCACTTATTTCCTACAAAAAAACATTGAACAAAACAAGGCTGCTGCTTTGCCTCTACCTACCGAAGAGCTCATTACTCTCCCTGCACCTTCTATCCAATCTTATCTCAGACTAGGGTCTCCCTCTTTGTTTGTTGGTATGGCATCAGGTTTTTCAGATTCTTTTGTGACAAAAGTATGGGGCAGAGAACATGGAGAAAAAGCAAGCGCCATGGTTTCTGTTGTAACAATGTCTGCATCTGGTTATTCATCACAAAGTATAGCTACATTTATTGGCTTACAGTTTGCTTTACAAGGATTGGGGCTTCCTAAAAAATACGCATCTTATCTATCATGGGCCTTAATGTTATTTTCTCTTATAACGGACCTAAATCCTCAGGCCATGTTGATAAATATGTTAATTGGCGTAGCTGCCAATTTCTGTGGCGATAAAATTGGGCGTTCGATTGGAGAAGTATCATCCAATACTGCGACATTATTTTTTAAAGTACACAATGGCGCATCTGTAAAAAAAGAAGCAAGAGCTGTTATGCGGCCGCATAAGGATTAAAAAAGCGCTTTACTACAGGACTTTTAACCGTAAGTTCGCGCACAGATGCGGCTCAATTCCGATAAGAGAGATGGCAGCACTTACAAAACATTTAGTAATGAACGTAATATTAAAATATCTTATGGCAATAAATCTTTAATTCTTAGATATAAAGATATTACAGGAAAAAATGGTCTGCCGAGGTGCGCTGAGTATAATGCTTTTTTAGGGCTGGGTCTTACTCATGCAGGAATAGAATTATATAATGCTATTTCACCAAGGTTCGATCAGATTTTTTTGGATAATTTATTAGAAAAAGTGAATTTACTAGACTTTGATATAAAACATATTAGCTAGCCATCTGCGGGGGTGAGTTATACACAGTTGTACACAACCCTACATATTCTGGTGAGCGTCGTTTAGTTAATTTTATTTATAAAACAACGAGTTACTAATTGAGTCGATACTTGCGAATCAGTTGCTCTACCAACTGAGCTATGTCAGCTTAAGGGCCATATTGTAAGACTTATGCTTGAAAACTCAAGCCTTATGATCTGGAGCTCTGTCTTTTCTTGCTCTTCTCATGCAGCATTTAGCGCCTAATATGGCTGCCGCTCCAAATAAAAGGGCGACGGCAGCATTGCCAATAGTCAGGCTTGAACTTGAAGGCTCGGCACTAGAAAAGCCTGTGACAGGCTGGGGCAGCGATTTTGGTTCTTGGTCATTTGAAAAATATTCATTGGCAAGTTCTAAAGGTACATGGCACTCGGCCTTATGATATTCGCTAACATAGGGGTCATCAGCGCTAAATGAAAAATCATGATGGGTTCCATAAACTATTATCCCATGAAAATCTTCATTGGAGCCTGGCTTCTTTTCTCTTTCAATTTCAACGGCCCTTTTTAAGCAATCAAGTGCATGCTTTTCTCTTATGGTATTTTCTTCTTCAATTTCACCATGGCTGAACTTAAGGGCTAATGCATGGGACACTTTATCGGAAGGAAGTGCTTTATAAACTACAGGCAGCTGATCTAAAAAAAACAACAGGTTAGTAGCTCCTAGGTTAACTAGCCAGTATTGTTGTTCGATATTTAAGTCTTCGGCTTTCTCAGGTAAACCCCCTGGAAATTTTGCTTTAAATAAATTGGCTGTTTCAAGAAGTTTAGCCGCTAACT
>JARDZR010000078.1 GCA_029240715.1 Gammaproteobacteria bacterium | reverse complement strand
CTGCACTTATATTTTAGCGCTTCAATTTGCTCGCAGCAAATTAAAAATAATAGGAGAGTTTATGCCTCATCAAGCGATTATCAGTAATCGACAGGGTATGACTGACGATAATGTATATGAAGCCGTCCACACTATTTCCATCCTTGTGCCGGTAGGACTGGTTGGGACGGCTGCTACTCAGTATATGGAAAGAAAGGTGGCAATATTAAGCGTCGGTGTTCCTGGTGTGGCATTTCCAGCGATTTGCATCATCCCGGCAATAGGGAGTTATCGCTCTGGACATTCATCAAGAAGTCTCATGCTTAAAAGAGTGGCAGCAGCAATAGCTGAAATAATCGGCTCTAGCCTGATTCTTGCGGGCATAGACAATGACAATATTGTTACTGAAATTGGGATTTGGTTTTATGCAGTCGGGGCTTCAGCTACATGGCTATTGGAATTAGACCGAGCACAGGGGTGCTTGCAAAATTCGTTTAACTTTTTAAATGCGATAAATGAGTTTATTTCAATTGGAGTGTTGGGTAGCACTATTGATAAGATTATTCCCACAGCACTTGCTTTACTGCTTAGCGCTTTGCCAAATTTGCTTTGCGGCCTGCTTATTTTGTTTATGGTTGGGATGAGTGCTTATGATTCGCTGCCCGGTAGTGCCACGACTAGCTTGAAATTGGTCCAGTCTTTGCTGGCAATGATGGGAGTGGTTGGAGCCATGCTTATGCTAACTGATTTAAATAACCAGAGCATAAGGCCGAGCATTGGAGTGTGGGCGATTGCCTCAGGTATAGGTGCGATAAGGGCATTGCCTATGCCGGGGTCTCGATATGCAGAAGACCAAGACTATTCTAGTGATTGGAGAGCATTGCCTTAAAGTTGAAAATTTTGGTGAATTTCATGGCAAAATCAGCTAAAGCTTCCCAGGCATCTTCTTTAATAACCCCTTTAATCATTTTATCGATTTGGCTGGCTTGCTGAATCAGTTTTAAGCAATCAGCATAGTTCAATCTGCTTAAAGCTCTGCGGACTTCAGGTTGGCGCTTGTCCCAAACCTGATAGCGCTTAAATAAGACATCGATGGCTTGAAAACGACTTTCTTGATGCAAAGTAGCGATAAGACGCAATTCTTTGGTCAAAGCCCATAAAATGACGGTGGCTTCGGTGTTTTCAGCTTTAAGATGCTGCAAGATATGCCAAACTTTTTTTGCATCTCCTAATAAGCAGGCAGAGCTAAGGTGAAATACATTATAGCGAGATTCGTCGGCTTGAAATGCTTCGATTTCTTCTAAGCTAACCAAGCCTTCTGGCTTGCTTAGGCTTAATTTCTCGAGGGCCTGTTTTGCAGCAAGTAAGTTGCCTTCACAAAATTCTGCCAAAGCAACCAGGGCTTCATTGGAAAAACTAAGTCCGAGTTTTTTGCCACGTTGTTGAATCCACCCTGAAAGCTGGTTTGCTTCTATTGGCCACACGCTAATATGACAGCCTATCTTTTCAAAGCCTAGGTACCATTTTGTTTTCATTTGTGCAGCAGAAAGTTTATTGCTCTGAATCACTATCACCAGGTCTGGGTTAGATTGATTGAGCACTTCTAGCAAAGTGGCAGTAAACTTTTCAGGAAATTTATCAGTGAGCTGGATTTCAAGCCGGGTCTTTTCACTGAATAAAGAAAAGTTTTGAGTCAATTCATAAAATTGTTCTGGCTCAAAGCTTGCGTCGATATTAAGGACCTGTTTTTCACTAAAGCCCTCGAGTTTTAATTTTCTATTAATAAGGTCTAGGCACTCTTGCACCAGTAAAGGCTCATCTCCGCTCACCCAGTAGGCGGGCAGTAGCTTTGAAGTAAGCTGTCTGACTAAAGCGCTGTCATTTATTTTCATGAGTGGCTAGTGTTAGCTGGGGCTTTAATTTTTGCAAGTTGCTGTAAAATAGCCTGAGCCAACTCTTGCTGTAATTGGGTGGTTAATTGATTAGCCGTTGCATTTGCACTTAAGACTTGGGTCGCGTTGTTACTGTAATAGCTGTTTCTTGAAACTGAGGTAGGGGCCAGCAAAATACGGCCTTCTGAGTCCACGACGCTGAAGCTTACAGTGAGGCTGGCCACATATTGGCCTGCTTCGGCTGCGCCTTGTAAAGCATTAAGGCTATTGTTCTGTTGAATATTTAAAATGCGTAAAGTACTGCTGGCGAAGTGAGGATCGCTGGTCAATTGCACCCCATTAGCCAATAACCAACGATTTAATACTTGAATAAAAGGATCGTTTGGAGTTGTGGTCTGAATATAAACTACGGTAAGCTCTGGAATAAGAGGCTGGCTTTTACGCAAGTGAAAGCCACAGGCAGCAAGGCTTAAGCTTAAAAATAATAAGCAAGCAATCCAAAGCATATTGCTATGATTTTTTAAGCAATTCATAATAACCTCGTATTTTGTCTCATACCTATAATGGCAATTAGTTTACAACAATATTAAGCAGTTTATTGGGCACGTAAATGACTTTTTTTACCTGGCCTTCAATGTGCCGTTTTATCGCCTCATTATTAAGGGCCTGCTGCTCTACGGTTTGTTGATCAGCCCCGGAGGCTACTTCAATTTTGCCGCGCATTTTGCCATTCACTTGAACAATAATAGTAGACTGCTGTTTTTGCAAAGCAAGTGAATCGACTTTTGGCCAAGTTGCATGGGCGATATCTTTGCCATAGGCCAATTCATGCCAAAGCACATGAGTGACATGTGGAATAATAGGGTTGAGCAGCCTTAATAAAATGCTCAAAGCTTCATGAATTAATTTGTCAGCTGCTTCTGTCTGAGGCAGTTTGGCTAGCAAATTCATAATTTTCATGCCAGCTGAAACCACGGTATTAAATTGTTGGCGTTGTATATCTAAGTCAGCTTGCTGCAAAATTTGGTGGAGTTCACAGCGAAATGATTTTATTTCTGCATCTGCTTGCTGCCAATCCATTATTAAGTTTTGCTTGTTTAGAGCTTGAATGCTTGCAGCATGCTCATAAGCATAGGTCCAAATTTTACGGATAAAGCGAGCTGCGCCTTCCACTCCGGCATCTGACCATTCCAAGGATTGTTCTGGCGGGGCGGCAAACATCATAAATAGTCGAGAAGTATCAGCCCCGTACTGATCAATAAGTAACTGCGGATCCACCGTATTGCCTTTGGATTTAGACATTTTGGCACCGTCTTTTAATACCATGCCTTGGCTAAGAAGGCGGGTAAATGGCTCATCATATTGAATTAAGCCAAAATCACGCATTAATTTAAAGAAAAACCGAGCATAGAGCAAATGCAAAATAGCATGTTCAATGCCGCCGACATATTGGTCCACCGGCAGCCAGTAATTAGCGCGTTCATCTACCATGCCATTTGCGTCTGGACAGCAGAACCTAGCATAGTACCAGGAAGATTCCATAAACGTATCAAAAGTATCGGTTTCTCGAGTGGCAGGGTTGCCTGCTGCATCAAGAGTATTTAAAAAATCAGGCATGGATTTTAAAGGAGAAGCTGCTCCGGTGATGGTGACGTCTTCTGGCAGCAATACCGGCAATTCATTTTCATTGGCGGGTTGGGATTCACCATTTTTATCTATAATCATTGGAATAGGGGCGCCCCAATAACGCTGACGCGAAACTCCCCAGTCACGTAGACGATAATTGACTTTTTTCTTGCCGATTCCTGCTTTTTCTAAATGCGTAGTAATGCTTTTTTTGGCTTGCTCTGAATCGATGCCATTAAAGTCTTGAGAATGAATCAGTTTGCCGCTACCGGCGTAAGCTGATCGGCTTAAGTCCATGGCTTCACCAGCAGCAGGCTCTATCACCTGTTTAATGGCTAAATGATACTTTTGAGCAAACTCGAAGTCCCGTTGATCGTGGGCGGGAACCGACATGACTGCCCCGGAACCGTAGTCCATCAGCACAAAATTAGCTGTCCAAATAGCAAGGGTCTCATTGGTGATGGGGTGAATGGCAAATAAACCGGTATTCATGCCCACTTTTTCAGCGGTAGCCAGGTCTGCTTCCATGGTTGAGCTTTTTTTACATTGCTCAATAAATGCTTGCAGTTCTGGCTTATTTTTAGCCGCAGCTTGAACTAATGGGTGCTCAGGGGCAAGCGCTAAGTAAGTGACGCCGAATAAGGTGTCAGGCCGGGTGGTGTAGATGCTTAAGTGCTCAGAATGGTCTTTTACTTTAAACTGGATTTCAGCTCCTTCAGAACGGCCAATCCAGTTACGCTGCATGGTTTTGACCTGCTCGGGCCAGCCTTCTAATTTATCTAAATCAGCCAGCAGTTCTTCAGCGTAGTCGGTAATTTTCAGGAACCATTGTGGGATATATTTCTTTTCAACCAAAGCTCCGGAGCGCCAGCCGCGACCGTCAATAACCTGTTCATTGGCTAATACGGTTTGGTCCACTGGATCCCAGTTCACCACGCTATACTTTTTATAAACCGAGCCTTTTTTGTAAAGCTGGATAAAAAACCACTGTTCCCATTTGTAATATTCTGATTTGCAAGTAGTGAGCTCTCTTGACCAATCGTAGGCGAGGCCCAGTTTTTTCATCTGCTCACGCATATGCGCGGTGTTTTGATAGGTCCAATTGGCAGGGGCAACTTTGTTTTTAATCGCTGCGTTTTCAGCCGGCAGACCGAAAGCGTCCCAGCCCATGGGTTGTAATACGTTTTTACCCAGCATTCTTTGATAGCGCGCAATGACATCGCCAATGGTGTAGTTGCGAACATGGCCCATATGCAGGTAGCCGGAAGGATAGGGGAACATGGACAGGCAGTAAAATTTTTCTTTAGAGCTGTCTTCAATAGCTTTAAAGCTTTGCTGAGAATTCCAAAATTCTTGAGCGTTCTGCTCGACTATAGCGGGATTGTAAGTTTGTTCCATGGCAATTTTTTATATTTAATTGAGTAGATAAACAGGATACTGATTAATTGCCATTGTGCAAGAGCTAGCTGTCTTTATTCATGGCAAAAAATATGGCAAGCTGCATCTTAAGTGAACTCAGCTGCGAGGGTATTGAAATGAATGATCAAGAACAGTTTATTGCCAATTTACTTGAGCTTTACAACGGATGGGCTGCTTTGGGAGAGCATCCGGTTGCGATATCTATTTATAAAAAAGCAGGAGAGTCTTGTGGCTATTAACTGTGAAGATATAGAGGCTTTTTCTGAAGAGAAAAAACAAGAAATTATAAATAAAGCAAAGCTTTTTATTGAAATGGAGAAAATGAAAGCTTACCTTGGCAAGTGCAACTCCTTCAGGGTATTTGGCTTTGAAGTGGTAATGAAAGCAGAGGGCAAGCTGGGTGATTTGAAGTTGATAACTCGGTGCTGGTCAAACACTTGGCAGAAAGAATGGAGCCTATTATAGCGGAGCTTGCAGCACTCCAATTTATGGGTAGCATAGTGAGGGCCTATAATCAAATAGCAGAGCATAACGGCCAGCAAGCTATGATATATCAGTCCAAGAAACAAACAGAAGCCGGCGGCTGTTCTATAAAAAAATATTTCGTGATGCCAGCAAATGAGAACTGGGCGAATTTTTTACAAAAAATAGAGCTGCCTTTAGTAAAAATTCATAGCAAAGATTCCTATGAGCATATTTTGGATTATGATTCTATCAGCGAAAAAACAAGATCTGACAGGTATAGATGCATTGCATGGGCTAATGCAAAAGCAGCCGAAATATGCGGTAAAAAAGGACAGCTAAGGCCTGAATCTGTTTTGGCTGTTGCAAGCGCCAGTCTTGGTGCTGGTGGCAGCGGCGGGGCTGCGGCAGGCGGTGCGGCTTATGCTGCTTTTGACGGGCCTCAATAAAAGTGGTTTTAGCTATTTTGAGCTATTCACCCAAGCAAGTTAAAAATACATAGAAGGCTAACTGAGATTTACAATTGAATTAAAACCCCGAGATTCCGGGGTTTTTGTTTTGCTAGATAAGCTAATCGCAAAAAATATTGCATCTTGCTTGTTGACCTTCTCGCCAATATTTCATATTATGCGCGACGACATGGTTTTGGAGGGGTTCCCGAGCGGTCAA
>JARDZR010000011.1 GCA_029240715.1 Gammaproteobacteria bacterium | reverse complement strand
GGCTGGTGTTTACCGGCAGGGCCATTGCGCGAGCCTGTTTCTAGATTAAAGTCAGTGGATTATGTAGTGTGTAACGGGGTGGGGCAAGCTAATGAAATTTCAATGAGCTTAAGCCCGGGAGAGCTTGTTAACCTTAAACAAGCTCATTTACGCTATCCCTTGCAAAAGTTAGAAGGCCAAAGATTCTATGCGGTAGCAGGGATTGGTAATCCGAAGCGTTTTTATAACCTGTTACGTCGCTTAGGAGCAAAAATTGAATGCAGGACCTTTGCAGACCACTATCATTATCAAGCCAAAGATCTACAAGACTTAGCCCATCAAGCTGTCATTATGACAGAAAAAGATGCGGTGAAATGCCAAAGCTTTGCAGGAGAAAACTGGTGGTATTTGCCAGTACAGGCTAAGTTGCCCGAAGCTTTTGCTGAGCAGCTTATTAAGAGATTGAAACATATTAACACCGTAAAATCCTATTTATCGAAAGAGGATAGTTTTAGCTAAAAATTTGGGCGATAGAGTTTAAAAAACTATGGAGTAAACAATGGACAAAACACTGCTGGAAATTTTAGTCTGCCCAACTTGCAAAGGGCCTTTGCTGTATAAAAAAGCTTCAAATGAGCTTTGGTGTCGAGCTGAGAAGTTAGCATTTCCGATTCGCAATGATATTCCTGTCATGCTGGTAGAAGAAGCACGTCAGCTTAAGCTTGAGGAATTGGACTGATGGCAAGAAGAATTATTATTCCGGCCCGTTTTGCCTCTTCTCGTTTACCTAAGAAAATGCTGGCTGATATTGCCGGCAAACCTATGCTGCAACATACCTATGAGCTTGCTTTACGCTGCAATTTTGACAGTGTGATTATTGCAACAGATCATCAGGAAATTTACGACTTTGCCAAAAGCATAGGGGCAGAAGTCTGTATGACGGACATCCATCATCCTTCAGGCACAGACCGAGCTGCTGAAGTCATGAGAAAATTTAACTATGCAGACGATGACATTATTATCAATCTGCAAGGGGATGAGCCTCTTATCCCTATAGAAAATGTGATACAAGTGGCTGATAACCTTGAAATAAATACCCAGGCCAATGTGGCAACTTTATGCGAAAGATTGTGGAGTTTACCTGAGATAATGGACCCCAATTTTGTTAAGGTGGTGTTTGATAGCAACGGGTTTGCTTTGTACTTCAGCCGAGCACCGATTCCTTGGTCTCGAGAAAGCTTTCCTAATGAATTGCCAAAAGATGGCGAGTATTTCATTCATATCGGAATCTATGGCTATAGAGGATTGTTTTTAAATCATTACAGTGAATTAACTTCAGCCGCTATTGAGCGAACTGAGGCTTTAGAACAGTTAAGAGTATTGTGGCATGGCGGCAAGATCCATGTCGATATCGCTAAAAAACACAATCCTCCCGGGGTTAACACCCAAGAGGACTTGGAAAGATTAAGAAAGCTGCTGGCTTCTTAAGCCTGCGCTGAATTCTTTTTGTCGATTACAGCCACTTCTACGTTCATGTTATGCTGTTGTTGAACGTAGGAAGAGCTTGCTTTGGTCTCTACTCTTTCAGCATGAGCTTTACTGTTTTTGGCCACAATTTCTTTAGCTTGCTCAGGAGACAGCGTGGTTATAGAAACCACTTCTTCTTTATTGAGTTTAACTGGAGCTTGTGTTTCACGCTTTGCAACCGTTTCGGTTTGCTTAGCGTTATGGTCGCTTAGCACAGTGCTTTTAGCCAAAATTTCTTGAACGGTAGGGCCTGAAGCTTGGGCTTGCACCACAGGTTTAGGCGCAGCCGCAACCTGTACACTAGGCGCTGGATGGTTAACAGGCGCTTGTGGTGCTGGGTTCGCAGTGTTGGGTTGAGCCACTGCAGCAGCAGGGCTATTTACTTTATTGTCAGCCGGTTTATTGGGCCTTGCATTATTGCTTTGCGGCCTGTTTGGGCTTCTATTTTGGCGAGGGTTTTGGCCTTGCTTTTGTTGCTCGGGCCTTTTCCTTCTGTTGTTGGTTTGCTCTTTTCTTTCAGGCTTGTTGGTATTGTCTCTTCTTCTGTTGTTTTGGGCGGACCTGCCTGCAGTTTCCTTGCCTTTGCTGGCAGAAGGTTTAACCGGGGTATTAGCTGCCACTTTATTAGAAGGACCTGAGCTGCCAAATAGGTTCTGGTAAAGCTTGCTTATCGAGCTTAAGAAAGAACGCTTGTTTTGAGGCGCTGCAATAATGTCGATATTGCGAATAGCGGGTTGCTCAATTGCCAACGGCTTACTGCTTGGAGCATGCTCATGTTCCTGAATAGGCTTGTTCAATAGATAGCTTGTCACAGAGCTTTCGCCGAGTTTGGTCGTGCGGCTAAGTTCATAGTGAGGGGTTTCCAGGGAAGGATTGGGCAACAAAATAATTCTAATTTTGTTTTGAGTTTCAATATTAGCCAATAAGTGGCGTTTTTCATTTAATAAGAAGGTGGCTACTGAAATAGGCAGCTGTACTTGAACTTCTAAAGTATCAGCGCGTAAGGCTTCTTCTTTGATGAGCCTGATAATGGAAAGAGATAAGGACTCAACTCCACGAATAGTGCCTTGGCCGCTACAGCGTGGGCATACATAGCTGCTGGATTCATCCAGCGAAGGGCGTAAACGCTGACGAGACATTTCTAATAAACCGAATCTTGAGATTTTGCCGATCTGAATTCGAGCGCGGTCTTGCTTGACTGCCTCGCTTAGCCTGTTTTCCACTTCACGCTGGTTGCGGGCAGAAGACATATCAATAAAGTCGATGACAATTAAACCGCCTAGGTCGCGAAGTTTGAGTTGGCGGGCAATTTCAACAGCGGCTTCCAAGTTGGTTTGCAAAGCGGTTTCTTCAATATCTCCGCCTTTGGTTGCGCGGGCTGAGTTAATATCAACCGAGGTCAGTGCTTCGGTATAATCGATAACGATAGATCCGCCTGATGGTAAGGTGATTTCACGTTGATAAGCGGTTTCAATTTGGCTTTCAATGCCGTAATGGCTAAATAAGCTGATTTCTTTATCGTAAAACTTCATGCGATTTAAAAAGTCAGGGCGCAGGCGCTTTACGTATTCTAAAACCCGGTTATAGATTTCCTTTTCATCGACAATGATTTCATCAATATCTTGGCGCAGGTAGTCGCGTACGGAACGCAAAATCACGTCGCTTTCTTGATAAATCAGAAAAGGAGCAGCTTGTTTATCTGCTTCAAGTTTAACGGTATCCCAAAGCTTAAGAAGCGCATCTAAATCCCATTGTAACTCTTCTTGGGTCCGGCCTAGTCCTGCGGTACGAGCAATAACACCCATGTCTTCAGGAATGACCAAATTATTTAAAGCGGATTTAAGTTGCTGGCGATCATCGCCTTCAATGCGGCGGGAAACTCCGCCAGCCTTTTGATTATTAGGCATCAATACCAGATAGCAGCCGGCTAAAGTGATGTAAGTTGTCACTGCCGCGCCTTTGTTGCCGCGTTCTTCTTTATCGATTTGGATAATGATTTCCTGGCCTTCTTTTAAGGCGGAACGGATATCGGCATTACTTTCAATAGGTTTGCTTAAGTATTCTGGAGCAATTTCTTTAACAGGCAAAAATCCGTGTCTTTCTGCGCCATAATCAACAAAGATTGCGTTGAGGCTGGGCTCAATTCTTGAGATTTTGGCTTTATAAATATTGGCTTTTTTCTGTAACTTATGACTTGATTGGATGTCTAGATCAAATAATTTCTGGTCATCGACAATAGCAACGCGAATTTCTTCCATTTGTGTTGCGTTAATAAGCATTCTTCTTTTTGTTGACATAGTTTATCTTCCACTGTGTGGTGCAAGCAGCCAGTCTTGCTAGGCATCGCTATAACAGTTTCCGATTTATAATAACAGGGGGATGTGCTTGATTTTTAAGATAAATTTAAATCTTTATTCGCTTTACTCATTATTTCCGTGACCTTTTATCCGGTGAGTTATTGCTTTACCATACCCGTCATTGCTATTAGTTAAATGCTATTAACTGTTTAGGCTGCGCTATTTGTAGCTGCGGCACTCTTAATTCATTTTGTTTAATTTTTGCGTGTGGTCTTCTTAAAGCTTAATATGGCCTAAAGGCTCCTGTGCTTTTTGCCACCGCTTTAGCATGATACCAGGCATTTAGCCGAATAGCAATTTGTAGCGAGTGGTGCAATTAATCAAGTTTATCAAGCAAATTAACCTGGTCTGAAAATAGGCAATTCACTCCCCAGGCGAATAAGGCCTTTGCTCGCTCTGGTTTATTCACTGTATAGCTTGCGATTTGTTTGGCAAAATCCAGATCTCTTACCCGATCTTTGGTTAAAATATCTTGATTAATGTTTAAAGAGGTGCAGTCTAAATCTTGATAGAGCGCTTTAATTTCAGGCCTATGTTTTACAAAATGGGTCCATTTATTTACTTCAAGCAGCATCGCCAATGGCCAATTTGGCAAATGCTCCCGAACAATCTGCAGAACTTCAAACGAAAAGCTTGAAACCAATATTTGAACCGGGAAGTCAGCAGGTAATTGCTTTAAAAACTCACAGGTTTTTTTAGCTAGTTCTGCGTCGTATTCACTGTCACCGCAGGCTTTAATTTCAAGATTGGCTGATAGCTTAATTTTATTCAAACAATCGATGGTTTCTTCAAGAGTGGGGATTTTCTCATTATTGAAATTTAGGTTAAACCAGGAGCCGGCATCCAAAGTTTTAAGCTCTGCTAAAATGTGTTCTCGGGCCAGACCTTTGCCGTTTGTGGTGCGTCTTAGGTCGTCATCATGCAGGATAAATAAATGTTCATCTGCACTCATTTGCACATCAAATTCTACCCAGCTTGCGCCTTTTTGTTTGGCCAGTTTAAATGCACTTAAGCTGTTTTCAGGGGCATAAGTTTTAGCGCCGCGATGGGCAATTAATTTCGGTAGTGTAATGTGCTTTTTCATGGTTTCCTTAAGCTAAATTCTTGTAAAATATTTTGCACGGCCTTAATTCTGGTCTGGGCATCTTTGTATTCGCCTTTGAAAATAAACTTGCTTGGGCCGTTTAGCTGATATCGATCAGGCTGTTTTTGTACCATAGTGATGATAGTCATGGGCTCAATATTGGGCAGTTCTTTAAATTCGAATTTGCCGCCAGCAGCATGGGCCTCGATTTTTTTAATACCAAGGCTTTGAGCCATTAAACGAATTTCAGCACAGGCAAACAGATGCTTGGCAGGCTCTGCTAATAAACCGAAGCGGTCGATCATTTCAATTTGAATGTCTTTTAGTTTGGCCTCACTGTCGGCACTGTTGATTTTTTTATAGAAGGTTAAGCGTCTATGCACATCAGGCACATAGTCTTCAGGGAGTAAGGCGCTGATTCTTAAATCTACTTCACAACCGCTGTTTTTAATCATTTCATCAAAGCTCATCGCTTTACCTGACTTCATAGATTTAACCGTGCGATCTAACAGTTCCATATAAAGACCAATGCCAATATCCTCAATATTGCCGCTTTGTTCTTCGCCTAGCAGCTCTCCAGCCCCGCGAATTTCAAGGTCATGGCTGGCTAGGCTAAAGCCTGCGCCTAGCTCGTCAATGGCTTCAATAGCTTCAAGCCTTTTTTGAGCATCTTTGTTTAAAGCTTTGATAGGAGGGGCCAGTAAGTAAGCATAGGCCTGGTGGTGGGAGCGTCCGACTCTACCTCTAAGTTGATGGAGCTGGGCAAGCCCAAATTTATCGGCCCGTTCAATAATAATGGTGTTGGCATTAGGTACGTCTATCCCTGTTTCAATAATGGTGGTGCAAACTAAAACCTGATAGCGGTTGTGATAAAAGTCCACCATTATGTGCTCGAGTTCCTTTTCACGCATCTGGCCATGTGCGAAAGTGACTTTTACTCCGGGCAGGGCGTTTTGTAAGTTTTCAACGCAATGCTGAATGGTTTCAACGTTATTATGCAGGTAATAAACCTGGCCTCCTCTTAAAATTTCTCGCAAAATCGCTTCTTTAATGAGCTGGGTGTTGGACTCTTTAACGAAGGTTTTGACTGATAGTCTTTTAGCAGGAGGGGTGGCGATAATAGAGAGGTCTCTAATTTCAGCTAAGGCCATATTAAGCGTTCTGGGAATAGGTGTGGCTGTCATGGAAAGGATATCAACATTGGCACGCAGCGCCTTTAGTTTTTCTTTGTGACGCACTCCAAATCGATGCTCTTCGTCAATAATCAGCAGGCCTAAATCTTTAAATTCGATATCAGGGTTCAGCAAGCGATGGGTGCCTATTACAATATCTGCTTTGCCAATCTTGAGCTGTTCAACCACTTTGCTTTGTTCTGAACTTGAGCGAAATCGAGATAGGCTTTCAACTTTAATCGGCCAATTGGCAAAGCGAGAACTAAAGTTTTCAAAATGCTGCTGGGCAAGCAGAGTGGTCGGGACCAAGATAGCGACCTGTTTGCCATTTTGAACGGCTAAATAAGCTGCGCGCATCGCTACTTCTGTTTTGCCAAAGCCTACATCTCCACATAACAGCCGGTCCATCGGCCGGTTTGTACACATGTCATGTATGACCGCTTGAATAGCTCTGGCCTGGTCCGGAGTTTCTTCAAAAGGAAAGCCATCTATAAAGTTTTGATAGTTCTCATCGGGCGCTTTGCAAGCAAAGCCTTTTTGAGTAGAGCGTTTGGCATAAATTTCTAATAGCTCAGCGGCAACATCTCGAACTCTTTTAGCCGCTTTATCAAAAGATTTGGCCCATTTATCTGTGCCCAGCTTATTTAATGGGGCAAGAGAGTTTTCAGCGGCGCGGTAATGCCTAATTAAATGCAGCGAGCTAATCGGCACATAGAGTTTGTCTGCATTGGCATAGCTTAGATTTAAGAACTCGCCAGTATAGTCTCCTAAATTTAAGCTAATAAGTCCTTCATATCTGCCTATGCCGTGCTCAATGTGAACCACTGGATCGCCAATATTGAGCTCAGATAGGTCGCGAATGGCAATGCCGGACTCTTCTTCAGAAACTTGAGCCTGCCGTCTTCTAGCTTGCGATATTCTTTGAATAAAAATTTGGTTTTCAGTAATGACATTAAGCTTGGCATTGGGCTCAATAAAACCGTCTTGTAAAGGGGTGACCGCAATAGCAATCTTATGAGAAGAGCTAATAAACTCTTGCCAACTTTCCACTCGTTCAGGCGCTAAAGCAATTCTTTGTAAATGCTCAATTAAAACTTCTCTTCTGCCTGGGCTATCGGCGCAGAACAAGCTTCGATTGGCAGTTTTTTGCGTAAACTCACTTAGTTTGGCTAAGGGTCTATTGATTTCTGGGCTAATTGACAAATCGGGCAATATGCTGCCATTAAAATTGATCCGATTAGGGCCGGTTTTATTTAAAACCTGACTGCTAATCGCTAGCTGAGCAAAAGCTTTGCTGAGTTCAAAAAAACGAGAAGGTTCGGTAAATACTTTATTGGGAGCAAGTAATGGCTGTTCTGGATCATGCCTATACTGTTCATAGCGATCTTTAATATCTTTCCACATTTGCTCAGCTTCGTGCAAAGTATTATCGATATTGATGATCAGGCTGTGCTCAGGCAAATAATCTAATAGATTATTGGGCTTTTCGAAAAACAAGGGCAGATAATATTCAATTCCAGGAGCACTTTTTTGCTGAGTGACTGCATACAAAATAGGAGAGTCTTCACTTCGTGGAAAATACTCATGCCAAGCTTGTGTAAAACGTGCAACTGCTTCAGGGCTAAGTGGAAATTCTCGAGCAGGCAATAAGTGAATATTACTGACTTTTTCACTGGATCTTTGAGATTCCGGGTCGAACAGGCGAATAGAATCCACCTCATTGTCCAACAGGTCAATCCGATAGGGCGAATCTGCGCCCATTGGAAATATATCAAAAATGGCGCCTCTTACCGCGAATTCACCTCGTGACATCACCTGGCTAACGCAGTTATAGCCAGCCTGTTCTAAGCGCTGACGATAGTCCTCAATGCTAAAAATATCGCCGACTTTTAATATTAAACTGTGAGCATGGATATAGCTTTGTGGAGGTAAAGGCTGTAGCAGGGTCCTGATATTGGCTAGGATAATGCCTTCTTTCATTGAGCCAAGCTTGTTTAAGAGACTTAAGCGGCTTGAAACAATATCTTGGTGCGGAGAGAATCGGTCATAAGGCAAAGTTTCCCAGTCGGGAAAAATAATAATATTTTGTTTGTTCCCTTTAAAAAAAGCGATTTCTTCAGCTAACTGCTCAGCTATTTGGGTGCTTGGGGTAATTAGTAAACTAAGGCCGGGGGTTTCTGCTTCAAGTTTTGCCAACTCAAGAGCAAGGCGGCTTCCGGCAAGATTGCCGTAGTAGTGTTTATCTTGGCCTTGAGGCTTTTGCAGGGCTTGCATGGTCATCACAAAATCAAATTTCGCTCATTATACTCATTTTGAAAATAAATTTATAATGTTTTCATTTTATGGTTTAATCAAGGCATAACAAAAAGTGGAAATTCTATGAAAAAATTTAGCAAAAACGGCAGACAACTGCGTCATTACGGCTTAAGTCTATTACAGATTATGGGCTTGGTAATTGTGGTAGGAGCCCTGATTACACTGGCCTATCGCTATTTCCATTAATAGGTGCGGATAGCCTGAGCGTAGAGCACAAAGCCATCGAGTGGGCCGGCTTCTGGGTTTCTTCCCAGTAAGGTCACAACCAAACCGTTTGCGCCCACTTTAGAAGCTAATTGTTGAGCGAGTTTAAGGTTATCATTTTGATTGCTGATATCGGAAGCTTGGCTGATAGAGCTAAAATGTTTGGCGGTATGAATTGTTCCTAAAACAATAGCGCGTTTTGGCATGGCTTCATAAAGCTGAATGCTGGAGGGGTCCGTCGCTGAATAAGTTTTTGCTCCGCTTGGCAGTAATATGCCGGTAGGGGCTTGGTCTGCTGAAGGACTTAACGCATAAAAAACAATGGTCAGCACTAATATAATTAAGCCATACAGTAAATTTTGTTTTTTATCATCAATCATCGCAAACCCATTTTTTAGCAATATCCGTGCAGTATAGCAAACATTCCCTGAAAATTTCTTCTATAATAGAAAATTAAATTCCTATGTTTCTGAATAAAAGGTAACAAAATGAGCCGAAAAAAACAGCCTGAACAGCTAGATAAAGATGATTTGCCGGAATTAAATGAAGACGGTGAGTCGATGGATGAGCTGCTGGATTTGCTCGGTTCTGATGAAGAGGCTTTGGAAACTGATGAAGATGATACAGAAGATGCCAAAGAGATAGAACGCTTTGAGCCCGGTGAATCTGATCATGACGCGACCACTTTATACTTAAAAGAAATCGGTTATGTCCCATTGTTTACGCGTAAAGAAGAGCTTTATTTTGCGCGCTTGGCGGCCAAAGGCGATGAGGATGCCAAATCAAGAATGGTGCAAGGTAATTTGCGCTTGGTCGTAAAAATTGCTAAACGATATATTCACCGAGGTTTGCCTTTATTAGATTTAATCGAAGAGGGGAATTTAGGTTTGATGCATGCTTTGGAAAAGTTTGACCCGGAGCGTGGCTTTCGTTTTTCAACCTATGCTAGCTGGTGGATTAAGCAAAATATTGAAAGAGCTCTGTTGAATCAGACCCATACCATTCGTGTGCCTGTGTATGTTTTAAAAGAACTTAACTTTTATTTGCGGGCTGCCAGAAAACTGGCTCAAACTTTAGATCATGAACCCAGTGCCGAAGAACTGGCTGAGTTTTTGGACCGGCCTGTCAAAGATATTAAAAAAATCCTATCGGCAACCACAGCGGTTGACTCTATTGATGCCTTGTTTGATGATTCCTCCCGGTCTATTTCTGAAACTATTTCAGACCAAGAGGGCACTCTGGACCAACAAATTGCAAACAATGATTTTTATAAAAACTTAAGTCTATGGATGCAGCAGCTAGATGAAAGAGAGCAAGAGGTTTTAAGCATGCGCTACGGTCTTGGAACTTATGAACCTATGACTTTAGAAGAAGTGGGGCAAGCTATGGAATTGACTCGAGAGCGGGTTAGACAAATCCAGTTTGAGGCATTGAAAAAGCTTAAAAAGATTATGGGTAATAACACCTTAACTCGCGAGATGCTTCTGTCTGACTGGCAAACTTAATTGAATCTTAGCGGACCTTTTGGCAATATTTTTGGCTGGTATCAATAATCACATTGCCATTCAAAAAGCCTTTTCCTAACAGCATTCGATAGTTAAGAAATGATCGGTTACTTAAAGTAAGCTGGGTGAGATATTCCTGCTCGCCTAAAATTAAACGAGTGGCAATGACAAAACGTTTTTCATGCAGGCCATTTGAGCTTCTAATTACTCTGTAATCCACTACAGGCGCGCTGCAAACCTGCATAAAAGTATTATTAAAACGAATGGGATAAACTTCAAACTGTACATGCGGCTCACCCCTGTCAGTAAAGGGCTTGATATTAAGAGCGTGTAAAGCAGAGGTATCGGCCCCGGTATCGACTTTAGCAATAATTTTTTTAATGTTTAAATCAGGCAAAGAGCAGTATTCTTTCCAGCCGATTAAAATTTTATCAGATTGAGATGACATGCTTTATCCCTGATAATGCCCCTTTATATTGATAGGTTTAGCATGTTTTTCAAGATAGGCAATAATATCTGATGCAACATTTCGTCCGGTGGCGGTTTCGATTCCCTGCAAACCTGGAGAAGAGTTGACTTCCATCACTAACGGGCCTCTATTGGAGCGAAGCAAATCGACTCCTGCCATTCTTAATCCCATAATTTTAGCGGCATTAATTGCCATGGTTCTTTCTTGTTTAGTAATGCTCACCAGCTCTGATTTCCCTCCTCGATGCAAATTGGAACGGAACTCACCTGCTTCGGCCTGGCGCTTCATCGCTGCAATGACTTTATTGCCTACTACAAAACAACGAATATCGGCTCCGCCTGCTTCTTTAATATATTCTTGTACTAAAATGTTGGCTTTTAGGCCATAAAAGGCTTCGATAACGCTTTCAGCCGCTTTATTGGTTTCGGCTAATACTACGCCAATTCCCTGGGTGCCTTCGAGTAATTTAATTACTAAAGGAGCGCCCCCTATGAGTTTAATTAAACCCTTTACATCATTGGTCGAGTTAGCAAAACTGCTGTTTGGCATGGCAATGCCTTTTCTGGCCAATAACTGTAAAGCCCTTAATTTATCCCTGGAACGAGTAATAGCAATGGATGAATTAACGCTAAAAACGCCCATTAACTCAAACTGCCTGACGATAGAGCATCCATAAAATGTGGCTGAAGCGCCAATTCTTGGAATAACAGCATCATATTTTGGCAGTTTTTGGCCTTTATAATAAATGGTAGGCTCTTCAGAGGTAATGTTCATATAGCAACGTAAAGTATCAATGACATCGACCTGATGTCCGCGCTTTTCTGCCGCTTCCACCAATCGAGCGGTTGAATAGGAGTGAGGGGATCGAGATAATATGGCTAGTCTCATGTAATTTCCTAATTTAAAATCTTATCCCAGTTTATAAATTGACTGGCGCTCTCTTGCAAGGGTTTATGTAAATAAATATTTTAATACTGTAACAGGCTTGATTGTATAAAAAATGTTCTATAGCATAAAGTCTTGGCTAGCAAGGAGATCGATATGAAAATATTGAAAAGTGTTTTTCTCTTAGTCGGTAGTTTGATATTTGCCACAGCTTTTGCAAACAGCTCGGTAAAAATAGAGCTTCAATCTTTATCTCCTAAAATTAGCAATTGGGCCGAGCAGTCCGCGGTATTGGCAGAGGTGCAAAAAGCCAACGCGCAACATACTAATTACACCAAGGCACAGATCAAAGCTTTAAATAAGCAGTGGCAACAGCAGCTCAATAGCAGTAATAAACCTTTAATAAGCAGCATAATGAATAATGGTCTTTCTAGCTTATTGGGAACTATCGAAGAACATAGTAATGGGCTATATCAAGGGATTATTATAACCGATCTCAAAGGGCTTGTCATAGGGCAAACCTATGTCCCAAGCCAATATTGGCTCGGCAATCAAGCTTCCTGGAAAAAGGCTTTTACTGGTAGCCCCGCTGATCCCTATATTTTTGCCGGAAGCAGCAAAAAGAATAAGCCCCAGCCTGCGATGTTGGCTTTGCCCATCCTGGATGATAGTGGCAAGCCTATAGGAGTGGTCATGGTAAATATCGACAAAACTAAACTGGACTAGTCCCTTTAGCTACATTTTCTGCAATATTTTGAGGTAGTTTGTAAAAAATTAAGGCAGCTAGCATTGAGATAGATCCCATGCTAAGCAGGGTGTAGCGAAAAGCATGGGCGGAAAAAATATGGCTAATATCTCTTGAATGGAGAAAGTGCTCGAGAATAGCAGCGGCAATAGCAATGGCAAAACAAGCGGAGATCTGTTGGGCCGCGCTGGTAATGCTTGAGCCGTTGCTTAGCTGTGATTCAGGAATTTGCGAATAAGAAAGGACATTGATGGCACTGTATTGTAAAGAAAGAAATAGGCCATAAATAAAAATTAGGATAATAATCTGTGCAGTAGGAACACCAAGAGGGATCCAGCTTAGTTGCATTAATAACAAGCCTACCACAATAGAGTTAAACATCAGCACTGATCTAAATCCGAAATACCGTAAAATAGGCTTGATTTGGCTTTTCATCAGCAACATACCAACAGCCATTGGCGCAACCAAAAGCCCTGAACATAAAGCAGAATGATTAAACTCCAATTGAAAAATCAAGGGCAGTAAAAAAGGCACCCCTCCTGTACCGATCCTAAATAGAATTCCGCCCAGCGTAATTATTGTAAAGTTAACGGATTTAAAAATACGGGTTTCTATCACAGCGTGAATTTTACGATTGGCATAGAGATAATAAATAAGCAGCAAGCAAATGGAGCCGGTAATGATGCCTTGGGTTAAAAGCCAGGGAAAAATAGGGTCGGTAACTGAATCAAGCCCCATTAATAAACCGGCAAGCCCAAGCCCAAGCATCAAAAAGCCAAGCAAATCAAAGTTCTTGCGAAAATCAGAGATCTGGTTCTCAATAAATTTGAAAATTAGGTAGCAGCCTACTAAGCCCAGGGGGATATTAATAAAAAAGATATAGCGCCATGAAAAATAAGTGGTAATGGCCCCGCCGATTACCGGCCCTAAAGTAGGGGCGATTAACGTCACCATAGTGAGCTTGCTGGTAATGTGAAGCAGATCTTTTTTGGGGAAAGTGCGAAGCAATATTAAGCGAGCAACCGGAGACATCATTGCACCGCCAATGCCTTGGATAACTCTTGAAAAAACCAGCATGTTAAGTGATGTGGCAAAACCGCATAACACTGAGCCCAGGATAAAAGTGATCATAGCCAGGCCAAATACATTTCGAGTGCCAAAGCGATCAGCCATCCAACCGCTAACTGGAATAAATACCCCCAGGCTTAATAGATAGCTAGTTAGGGCAACTTTTAAATCAATTGGACTCTGCTGTAAGCTTATAGCCATTTGCGGCACAGCTGAGTTCAGTGCTGTAGCATCCAGCATCTCCATAAAAAATGAACAGCCAATCGTCCATAATATAATGGTTTTGGGATTGGGCAGACTGCAGCGCATCAATCAATCCTTATTTTATATAGCCAACCGCAATGGCAAGCTCTAAAGCCAAAAGTCCTAGTCCTAGCATTAAGCACAGTCCCAATATAGCATGTCCTGTTTTAACTCGGTAAATTTGCACTCTATTTTGACGACGCAATGCATATACCATAAGCACAGGCAAAATAATAAGCAGAATGACTACAAATATGCTTGCGTAGTTTAGCGCTAAAATAAAACCTTGTGGAGATTGGCGCTGGCAAAAACTATGGGGCGATGCAGCCAGTTTTCCAATATGCTTAACATTCCTCCAATAGAACTTTGCTGTGCTGCAATGCTGTTAAAACTGTTGGGGCCGTTTGCTGGAATAATGCCTAAAATGCTGCAATCCCATAGTAAATAAATAATAAGGGGCAAGCTGCTGCCTATTAAAATGACTTTGCGTAACTTTTTTGGATCAGGCCCAAGGTATTGGCGAATGCTGGGTATAACAATATGAAAGCCAAAAGAAGTAATCAGAATAGGGACCGCAATTAACACGTAATGAGGGCCTTGGTTTGGGCTTAGCAATAAACTGGGCTGAATATGCGGCATTAAAACTAGAATCAATAACAAGAGGCTGAGTCCCTTGATGCTCATTAAAAAACGATTGAGATAATCAACAGCATGGGTTCCCCAGACCACAAAAACTCCCAGGGCTGTTGTAAATAGCAGACTGTTCAGCCAGTTCGGAATATGATGTGAACTAACCAGATTGATCATATGGCTTAATAGCGATGTACCGCCCGTTATATAAGCCGCAGTCAGTGCATAAAGTAGCAATAAAAAGGACAGCCAGGTAATGCTTTGACCCAATTTGCCTAAGGTTTGACCTGACATGGAGCTGAAGCTTGCTGACTCGCTAAAAGCTAAATTCACCTCAAGTATTAAAAGAGCGGTAAAGCTCATAATGGCCCAGCATACCAGCAGTAAAAACACGGAATCACTGAAACCTACCGCCGCAGTCACTAAAGGAATGGCTAGCATTCCAGCCCCTACAGCTGTACCGGTAACCATCAGGATACAGCCTAAGGTTTTATAAAAAGAGGTTTTCATATTGCACTAGCTCTTGAAAGTCTATTGCGTTAGCCTAGCATAAGAAGTGCAGAAAAAACAAAAAATTGAGGATGTAATGTTAAAAGTAGCGAAGCGTCAATCCAGCATGATGGCATGGATAATTTGGGGGGTCAGTGCCATTTTTGTTTTATATCAATTTTTATTGCAGTCCTCAGTAAGTGTCATGATTCCTGGTTTGATGCAGGACTTAAGAATCAATATTGTTTCAATAGGCCTTTTATCTTCCAGTTTTTTCTATCCCTATGTTATTTTACAAATTCCAGCTGGAATATTGGCGGATAGGTTTGGGGCGCGCATTTTGTTGATCAGCGCTATTTTATTGTGCGCCATCGCTTCAGTTTTATTTGCTTTAGCAAAAATAATGGCGGTAGCTGAGCTAAGTAGAATTTTAATGGGGATTGCCAGTGCTCCTTCTGTAGTATGCGGTATGTATTTGGCTTGCCGTTGGTTTGGCAAGGAAAGCTTTGCTTTGGTGGCAGGCATGCTGGAAATGATTGGTATGTTTGGAGGGGCAGTGGGGCAGTTTGCTTTGGCCCATCTTGTTACAGCCTGGGGTTGGAGGGACGCTATGCTTAGCTGTGCTGCCGTCGCTATAGTTTTGCTTTTGGCCTGCATTATGTTGGTATCAAACCAGCCGAAAGAGAAGGCGCCTGCAGTTTGTCCTGTTACAGATATGACTGTGCTGTATAGAAAGTTTCTTAGCGTGGTCTTTATTCCGCAAGTTTGGATTGCTTGTATCTACAGTGGCTTAATGTTTAGCATTATCACTGGATTTGCCGGGCTTTGGTCTATTCCTTTTTTGCAGGCTTATTACGGGGTGTCATCCAATATTGCGGCGAGTGAAAGCGCTTTAATATTTGTTGGAGCTGCAATGGGCACCACTTTCGCCGGTTGGCTGGCTTGTAAATTAGGTAGGCTTAAATTTATTATGGCTGGCTCAGCGCTGCTGTGTTTCTTATGTATGCTGGCGATTTTATATTGGCCTGTTTCAATATCCATTATGGCCGTATTGCTTCTGTTTTTGGGATTTAGTAGCGGGGCTTATGTTTTAGCATTTGCTGTGGTTAAGAAAAACACCTGCCCTGAAATCAGTGCAACGGCAATGGGCTTTACTAATATGGTGTGTATTATTTTGGGGGCGCCTTTGCTACAGCCATTGATCGGTTGGTTGCTTAGCCATCATTCCCAGGGTATTGGCGAGCTTAGTTTAACTGAATATCAAAATGCTTTGCTGCCTATATCTGTATTTGTATTGTTAGCATTTTTTATCAGTTTATGGGTTAAAGATAAGTGCTGTGAGCGCTAATTCATAAATTTTCAGTAGCAAACAAGGATTTTTCCGTTAAAATAACAATGAACAGTTAAATAGCGAGATTAAGATGTCGACATCAGGTAATTTTTCTAGCAATGAAAAAAGTTTGGAGCAAACTCAACAGAGTGAAGAGCATGTTATTACTAAAGCGGACTTACCTTTATGTTGCCCAACTCCTGAAATGACCTTGTGGAATGCGCATCCTCGTGTTTTTCTTCCCATTGAGCGCACTGGAAAAGCGGTTTGTCCTTATTGCAGTACACGTTATGTATTAAAAGGATAGATCATAGGTGGGAAAACAGATTGGCCGTTTAACTCTCTCTATCGCAGGCAGCCTTTTGAGCTGTGCTTTAGCTTTAATGTTGCCAAAGTATGCTGCAGCTCAAGCCCTTTATATTTCAACGCCCCAAGACATTAACAAAATCATTAATCCTAAAACGGCTAATCGTCCTATTATCTCTAATATGACGCAAATGTCTTATAGTAGAAATTATCTAAAACAGTTTTTTAACCCGTGGGGACGTCACGGCGGCTTGTTTTATGGCATATTTTCTAATCAAAAACTTAATATTATTCGGCTGGAAAAATCTCAAATTAACTATTTGTTAGGGAGTCCTGGCTGGAATCAATATGGCAAAAGAAATAGCATAAATTGGGTAAAGGGCATTGCCTCAAACATGGTATTGCCAACTTATTCAAACACGGATGAAACGGCCATTGCGGTGCAAAACACTTATTTACGCCAACTGCCGACCATGGGGCCACGCCTCAATACAAGAACGGCAAGCCCTGATTACCATTTTGATACTTTACAAATTTCATCGGTTTGGGTGGGCACTCCATTGCATGTTTTGCAGGTCAGCTCTGATAAACAATGGGCATTGATTAAAACATCCTGGATGGTAGGGTGGGTGCCTTTTAGCGCTGTCGCTTATGTCGACAGTAGTTTTATTAAGCAGTGGCAAACGGGTCAATATGTGGCTGTAGTAGACAATAAGGCTCAGATTGAGAGTTCAGATTCTGCTGCAAGCTTTACAGCCTATATCGGTTCCATCTTTCCTTATGACAAAAAAACCAGCAGTAGCTATGAAGTTTTAATGCCGGTGATGGGATCCAATCATGATGCGGAGATAGAATACGCCGAAGTCGATAACACGGTAGTGAATCAATTTCCTATCGCAGCAACTCCTAATAATTTTGCTCGCATCATTCAGCAACTAATGGGTGAACCCTATGACTGGGGCGGTTTGCGCTATAATAGCGACTGTTCAGCGCTAATGATGAAAGTCTTTACGCCGTTTGGTATTTGGTTGCCAAGGTCCTCTATTTCTCAAGCCAGTACAGGCACTTATGTGCCTTTAATTCGCAAGACAGTCCAGCAGCGTATAAGATATCTCGTGAAGTACGGGGTGCCTTTTATGACTTTGGTTTACATCAACGGCCATATTATGCTGTATGTCGGAAAATATCAGGGGCAGCCCATTATATTCCATAATTTGTGGGGATTAGCGACCGCTCGTCATGGCTTTGCTTATGCAGGAAAAGCTGTATTAACTCGAGTTGATGTGGGGGCCAGCCAGCGGGCATATACTATCGTGCAAAGACGAACTTTTGGCATAAGCACTTTAGGCGGATGAGTACTAAGCAGTATTTAAAGTACAGATTTCAGTTCAAATAACAAATCTAGGGCTTGGCGTGGGCTAAGGTTCTCCGGATCAATGCTTTCCAGTTTGCTGATAGCAGGGTGAGCCTCTGCTAAGCTAAATAAATCGGGTTGTTGTACCGCTTTTTTCGATGCAACGGTTTTATTAGCTTGAACTACTGACTGATTTTCCAGTTGCTGCAAATGGGTTTTGGCGCGTGAGATAACTTGAGCCGGAACTCCGGCGAGTTGGGCCACTTGTAAGCCATAACTTTGGCTAGCAGGGCCATCTTTAACCTCATGTAAAAAAACAATATGGTCATGATGTTCAACTGCATGCAGGTGAACGTTTCGTATGCTTGGGATCTGCTCTTGTAATTGAGTCAGTTCAAAGTAGTGGGTGGCAAATAAAGTCAATGCTTTGATCTGTTTAGCCAAGTGCTCAGCGCTGGCCCAAGCTAAAGAAAGGCCATCAAAGGTGCTGGTGCCTCTTCCTACCTCGTCCATTAATACCAAGCTGTTTTCAGTGGCATGATGCAGGATGTTGGCAGTTTCAGTCATTTCAACCATAAAGGTAGAGCGGCCGCTGGCTAAGTCATCAGAAGCGCCAATTCGAGTAAATATTCTGTCTATTTGCCCGATTTTTACTTTTTCGGCCGGAACAAAGCTTCCGGTAAAGCTTAATAAGGCAATTAAAGCTGTCTGTCGCATATAAGTAGATTTACCACCCATATTAGGGCCGGTAATAATCAGCATGCGTTCATTACTGTTGAGCTTTGTATTGTTAGGAATAAAACCCTCTTTAATGACTTGCTCCACCACCGGGTGACGTCCGGCAGTGATTTCAATTTCGGCTGAATGCTCAAGCTCAGGTTTAACCAGTTTTAAGCTTACGGCCCGTTCTGCTAAATTGACTAAAACATCTAATTCAGCCAAGCCTTCAGCCATTTTTTGCAAGGGTTCGAGTTGCTCAAGCAGTTGAGTCAGTATGCTTTCATACAAAAGCTTTTCTCTTGCCAATGCCTGTTCTTTGCTGCTGAGTACTTTATCCTCAAATCTTTTGAGTTCAGGAGTAATAAAACGCTCTGCATTTTTAATGGTTTGTCTTCTGATATATTCAGTTGGTGCCTGCTCAGCTTGGTTTTTGCTCAATTCGATATAATAGCCGTGAACCCTATTGTAGCCGACTTTTAGCGTGGAAAGATTGGTACGGGCTTTCTCTTGAATTTCCAAATCAATCAAAAATTGGCTAGCATTTTCACTTAAGTTTCTAAGCTCATCCAGTTCTTTATCATAACCGGCTGCAATCACGCCGCCATCCCGGATAATCACAGGAGGGTTTTCAATAATCGCTTTTTCAAGCAGTTGATAGATTACCTGCTGCTCGCCGATATGAACTGCAAGAGAGTGCAGCAAGTTGGAGTGTAATGCTTTGAATTTGACTTGTAATTCAGGCAGCAAAGATAGGCAAAGGCGAAGCTGAGTTAAATCACGAGGACGGGCAGATTTTAAAGCAATTCTGGCCACTATTCTCTCTATATCATTAATAGGCTGAAGAATGGATTGAAAATCATGATATAGCTGTTTTTCCAACAGATCTTCAATAGCTTGTTGACGGGCTTTAATAATGCTGAGGTCTCGCAAGGGCCGATTAAACCAGCGTTTTAACAATCTGCTTCCCATCGGGGTAGCGGTATGGTCAAATACTTCGCACAGTGTATTGCTTTGGCCGCCTTGTAAGTTATATTCAATTTCAAGATTTTTTCTGGTGGCTGCGTCCATGATTAAAGCATCATCACGGCGCTCAAGCTTTAAGCTTCTAATATGCGGCAGGGCAGTTTTTTGGGTTTGTTTGACATATTGCAGCAGGGCCCCAGCAGCAATAACGGCCTGTGGTGCATCCTGACATTCAAATGCTGAAAGGTCGTGGGTTTTAAACTGCTTGGTCAATACCCGCTGTGCGATGTCTAGATCAAATTCCCAATCTGGGCGGCGTTTAGGTTGAACGTTAAATTCCATTTTGTTGCCCAATAAATCAGAATCAGCAATAAGCAGCTCGCGAGCTTGCAGCCTTTCTAATTCAGCGTTTAATGCTTCTTGGGTTTCCACCTGCATCATGCTAAATCGACCGCTGCTGATATCAAGGCTTGCTATACCGATTTGCTTATTTCTTTCAAACAAAGCAACGATCAGGTTGTCCTGACGCTGAGGCAGTAAGCTCTCATCACTTATCGTGCCTGGAGTAATGACTCTAACCACTTCACGTTTTACCGGGCCTTTGCTTGTGGCCGGATCGCCAACTTGTTCGCAGATAGCAATGGATTCACCGGCTTGCAATAATTTAGCTAAGTAGCCTTCAGCTGAATGGTAGGGGATTCCTGCCATAGGGACAGGTTGGCCGTTAGATTTTCCGCGATGGGTTAAAGTGATATCCAGTAATTTAGAAGCACGCAATGCATCCTGATAAAACAGTTCATAAAAATCACCCAGCCTATAAAATAACAAACTATCAGGATGCTCTGCTTTGATTTGCAAATATTGCTGCATCATCGGAGTATGGGCGCAGGGGCTATCCATCTCTAGGTTGTTGCTCATAGTGCTCTCTTATGCTTCTACTACTTCTTGCAGCAGTTGTTGCTGGCTTTTAAACAAGACTTCATTGACTTGGCTTTTATCAGGTGGAACGCCCAAGATATGCATACCCTGTTCAGCAATATTAGCGAAAACAGGAGCAGCAGATACACCACCATAACTATTAAAGTGGCCTTGAGGGTTATCGATTCGAATAGCAATAACCAGTCTTGGATTTTCTGCAGGCACCATGCCAACAAACAAAGTATTGTAGCGGTCTTTATAATAGCCGCCTTGAGGCGCTGCTTGGTGAGCGGTACCGGTTTTACCTGCTACTTGATAGCCTGGGATGTTAGCCAATATCCCTGTTCCGCCAGGGCCTACTACTGTTTGCAGCATCTGAATCAGAGTATGTGCAGTTTGAGCAGACATGACTCGAGTGCCTGCAGGCGGGGAGTCAATTTTCAAGAAAGTGACGGGTAAAATAACGCCGTCATTAGCAATAGCTGCATAGACTCTGGCTAGCTGTAGCAGAGAGACGCTGACAGAATAACCGAAAGTCATGGTAGCAAATTGGAAATCCCCTAGAGTGTTAGAAGGGTAGATAAAGCCATTGGCCTCACCTGGGAACATGCCACTTGGTGCAGTGCCAATGCCCAGATTGATAAACATGTTGTAAACGGTTTGTCTGGGTAAGGATAGGGCAATTTTAGAGATGCCGACGTTACTGGATTTGGTCAATACCGCAGTCGTATCAATAAGACCGTAGTTGCTGTCATCTCGAATTTTATTGCCATCTACAAAGAAAAATCCAGGATCGGTATCGATGGGGGTGGTAGCGCTATATTTACCGCTGTCCAAGGCCGCCGCTAAAGTAATAACCTTCATAGTTGAGCCGGGCTCAAAAGTGTCTGTTATGGCGCGGTCTTTAACATTGACGCCAGCTCTATCAGTATAGGAGTTGGGGTTAAAGCTAGGGTAGCTCACAGCAGCCAGCACTTCACCTGTTTTGGGGTCTAATACCACTGCAGAGCCACTGGTTGCTTGAGTTGAAGTGACTTCATCTTCTAAAGCCTGATAAGCAACATATTGAATTTCACTGTTTATGCTCAGCGTGATGCTTTGGCCGTCTCTGGGAGGGCGCACTAAAGAGTCAATCGTTAAAACCTGGCCGATTGCATTTTCAGTAACGAGCTCTTGGCCATCAATGGCTTTAAGCTGGCGATTGAAAGCAAGCTCCAAACCATCCTGACCACTGTCGTTATAGTCAGTAAATCCAACAATTTGAGCAATAGCAGGCCCAAGAGGGTAAAAGCTTTCATGTTTTTTCTCAATGTAAACGCCGGGGATTTGCATGGCGGCAATTTCATCAGCCACGCTGGGCGGTAAGTTGCGCTTGGCAACTAAATATTGAGCATTAGGATGGGCCATAAGCATGGCTTTAATCTGATCAAAAGTTAATCCTAAGTCTGGGCTGCTGGCTAATTGTTCCCAGCTCGAAGGAGATTGGATTAAAACTTGTGGGTCAAAAACAATATTGTCGATAGGCGCGCTTATTGCAAGAGGGGTGCCGTTTCTGTCCAGAATTAGCCCTCGATAGGCTGGTACCATTAATGGATGGTCTGCTTCAGCCATACCTTTATCTTGCAGAAAAGTTTTATCAATTTCTGCTAAATAAAAAAGTCGGCCTACTACCGCGCCCACAATCAGTAACAAAATAATTAAAATAGTGAGGAAGCGATGGCGTGAAAAAACTGAATTTGATTGGTTCATATGCAAGTGGTATCTTACGGAAATGAGGTCTTGTCTATTCTAACAAAGTTTAAATAGAGTGACAAATTACTTTGCTTGTTCGTTTTGTTCTTGACACCTTCCGATATAATGGCTAATATCGCCACCTGTTGTGAGTGTGCGGGGTATAGCGCAGTCTGGTAGCGCGCTTGCTTTGGGAGCAAGATGTCGGGGGTTCAAATCCCTCTACCCCGACCATTATTCATTTGGATAATGGTTGGCTTAAAGCGCTCGTAGCTCATCTGGATAGAGCATCGGCCTTCTAAGCCGAGGGTAGCAGGTTCGAATCCTGCCGGGCGCACCAGTTACACTATCTAAATTGCAGTTTCCTGAAAGCTATGCTGTCAGGCCGGAAGAGTCCCGGATTGTGATTGTTAAAGATCACGACTCTTGCTTATTACAGTTTATGGTGGACGTAGCTCAGTTGGTAGAGCCCCGGATTGTGATTCCGGTTGTCGTGGGTTCGAGCCCCATCGTTCACCCCATCCCTCTTTATTTCTCCTTTGTCTTGCGCTTGCGTTGGCTTCAAGCCCATTTTTTATTATGCATTAACTCAATATTGTCTATACTGAAGTATTCTTTATTCAATACTGGGAGCGTGTTATGACAGATTGGGTAGTCTGGCCTATCTTTATGGTGCAGTTTATCGCTTTTGCCTTGCTTGTACTTAAAAACAAAAGGTTTATGCGCATTCATTTTAAAACTTGGTCTTTAAGTATTTTAGTCATGGTCTGTGTGCTTATTGTGATCTCGCTTTGGCACGACAGCACTGATGCAGTCAACTTATATTTCTGAGGTGAGCGATGATAACTAAAACAAATTTACATAAAATCATCAATGAAGTGGAATGGATCGATAGCATTATTGGGCTGGTAGGGGTTTCTATCATACTGGGGGCCGCTTTATTTGTGCAGTTTTTCCTGCATGAGCAGCCTTGCCCTCTCTGCGAATTGCAAAGAGCAGCATTTGTTAATATCGGCATAGGTTTATTAATGAATGTGCGTTATGGTAATAAAGCTTCACACTGGGGAATAGTAATATTAAGCGCTTGCGCTGGGCTTGCTGTCAGTATTCGGCAAATTTGTCTGCATATTACCAGCCCGGAAGGTTTCGGGGATGCTTTTTTAGGTTTGCATATGTACAGCTGGTGCTTTATTGGCTTTTCTTTGGTAGTAGTGGGATCAGCGGTGATGTTGTTGATTTATCCTGAAAAGAAAAAGATCCAGGCTATCATATAAATCAGTCTGGATCTTTTAACAAGCTATAGGCTTATTGATTCACTGCGACGTTTTGTAGCCCAAGGTTTAGTTTCCAAAACTTGCTCGATATATCTTAAATGCCTTTGTTCATCAGCATAGTTTTGTTGAACTAATTGCATAACATGAACCGGCAGGTCCAATGAAGTTGCCTCTTTATAGACTCGGTTGGTTAATTTTTCATTGCCCTGCATGGCTTTTAGGGCCCCTTCTGTGCCGGTCACGCTTCTTAAGGCTGTAAAACCTTCAATTAAATAGCCTTTTAGATCTTGTTTATAATCAGGAACCTTGCCTCCGAGTTCTTGAATGATGGCTGATAAGTTATCGATATGGCGCAGATGATCTTCGCGGAACTGACAGATGGAAGTGTGGATGGCCATGTGGTCAATTTTTTGTAAAGCTTGCTTGTAAGCTTCTGAAGCATCGATATCGAGCTGGATTAATTTACTGAGTTTATTGACGATCTCTTGATTATTCATAGTACTCTCCCTGCATGGTTAAGAACATGTGAATCAAAGACTTCACTAAAGAAATAAATTTTTGAATAATTATTGTTATTATGAATACTTATAGAATTCTATAAGATATCTACTTTATACTCTTTGCCTAGGCAAATTGCAAGTTAGCATAAGGGCTGGCGTCTATTTTTTATAAAATTCTTCCAGTAAAATCAGTAGTTGTTTTTCGTGCACATTAAGCAAAGAGGATTGATGGGTTGAAAGCTTTTCTGTGAGGGCCAAATATTCTTCGCTATTGCCATTTTCTATGGCGCTGATCACAGCAGGATGAATGTAGTATTTGCGGCAGATAGCTTCAGTATTACCCAATACTCTGGATACATGACAGATTACATTTCGAATTAAGCTTTTTCTTGGATTGTCTTCCACTTCGGCTTTAGCTTTCTTTAAAACTTCTAGAGCAGTCACACTGCCGCCCCAGGTTCTAAAGTCTTTGGCAGTGAAGTGTTCGGCTTGTTCGCGAGTAATTTGGTTTAAATAATCATTTACATCATGAGAATGGATTTGGTGGGACTTTCCTTGGGCATCCATATAATGAAACAGTTCGTGGCCTGGAAGTTCGGCGCATTCTTTAATAAGCTTAACCAAGGTCCGATTGGTGAGTTTTACTTTACGTTGTTTAGACCATTTTGCGACATAAGAAAACTCAATATGAGCTTTGCTGGCTGAAAGATGACGTCTTCTTAAGGTGGTAAGGCCATAGGTATTGTTTTGCTTTCGATAACGCTGATTACCTATTCTCATATAAGTGACATCAATAATTGAAAGCGCCAGGGCCAAAACTTTCTCCTTGGGCCATCCATGGCGATAGATATCCTTTTTGAGCACCTTTCTAATATGGGGTAGTTTTTTGCCAAAACTCAGCAGGTTCTGAAACTTATCTAAATTGCGGTAAGTCACCCAGTCAGGATGATAAATGTATTGTTTTCGGCCCCGCTCATCACGTCCTGAGGCCTGTAAGCAACCGTTTTCATCTTTGCAGATCCAGACTTTGGTCCAGGCAGGAGGGATCCCTATTTTGTTGAGTCGCTCAATCGTGGAAGCCTGCTTAATAGGGCGCCCATTTTCATTGAAGTATGTAAATTTTTTGCCAGAACGCTTGCGCGAATAGCCAATAAGGTTGTCATGCGTATGTAATAAGTGTGCAGGTGGTCTCATGGTGTCTTTTTATTGTTATTTTAGTTCCACAGATATTTTAAATATAGACCAATACTTGAAAAAGTTAGCTAAACTCTTTATGATGCACAGCTTCGTGCGAATGTGGCGGAATTGGTAGACGCGCTGGATTTAGGTTCCAGTGGGGCAACCCGTGAGAGTTCGAGTCTCTCCTTTCGCACCATCTAATCAAAAGGATTGATGTAGTCTACTAATCCTTTAAAATCTTTAACATTTCTGGTAACAAGCTTTAAATCGTATGCTAATGCTGTTGAGGCTATCAGGGAATCTATTACAGTAAGTGGCCGGCCTTTCTTTTTATTCTCCGCGGTCATTTGTGAGCACTTATTAATGACTTGCATATCAATAGCTAGGATTCTATCTGCGTAGGCTTCAATTATTTCCTCATCTAGCCATCGCTCAAGTTCTAAACGCGGCTTTCCAGACTCCTTGCGCAATTTCCCGCTTTTTAACTCTCCTATTGTTAATATGCTGAAATAAATATGTTCTGGCTCAATTAATCAATCTTGTATATACCAAATTAATCCTTGCTGAGTTATGAGCTAGCAACTGCCTGATTCTGGCATACAGCACATGGCTTGTATTCGTTTTAATGGGCTGAAGAAGAAAGCATTGGCGAGACTTGGAAATAAAAACGGCCAAGCCAAGCTTGGCCGTTTAAACCACTTGACTAGAGCTTACAGCTCATTTTTTGCAGTTGAAACTTGGTCTGTTTTAAGCGTCATTAAACTTGTACAGACAGGCCCTGCATTAAAAAATTGTCCATTATGGCCTTCTTGATATTGTTTGTAAGCTTCGATGGCCTGCTCAGAGTTTTCTTTTGCAGTTATAAGCTTAACAATATGCCCTTGGCAATGATCTGCAGTGCCTTTATCCCCGGTCTTATCGTAATAAGCCATGAGATAGCTAAAAGCAGCTACCGTGCTATGCTGGGTCTCTTTATCAGACTCAGCAAACTGAGGGTCATTGAGCAAGCAAAAGTTCATTAACTCCGTGCCGCGAGCTTTATTCTGTGGGCTTTCTGACTGCAGGGCCAAAGTAGCTGTATTGTAGATATAGTTGAAAAAATGGTTAGGATAATTTACAGGCATCATTCTGCGTATTTCAGGATTACAAAGATATTCCATTGCTTGCTCAGCCGAAGCAAAAAAACTAGGAAGCATTTCATCTTCATTTGAACTGGAATCACTTTTGAGTAACTCTAAAAGCTGCCTTGCCTGTATGCCCAAATCAAAATCAAAACCAGCCAGCTCATCTCTAATAGGCGTAGAAAAAGCTGTTAATAAGCCAGCAAACTTATCAGATTGCGTTTGGCGTTCTTGGGCTTGCACAACAGCAAAAAAACTTGAAGCAATTAACAATAAACGTCCTAACATAATTTTCCCCTCTTAATTTAGATTTGAACAGCAACCCAATTTAAGCTTGGAAAATTATGTTGTAAATAGCGAACGGAGCTTTAGATTTATTTTTCTACAGCAGGGGAAAACTTTGAGCTGTTTTTAATTTAAGCCATTGTCTTGTGCTTCAACTCGCGATTCGATTTTATAAACCAGTTTTTCCAGCCATAGATGCCTCTGACATTATTGATAAAGGGTAAATACAGGTTGCTAATTTGAGAATCCGATAACTCATTTAATAATCTAATCATTTGGCTGCGTTGCCAGTTAAGTTCTTTAGTTTTTGACATTGTTTTGCTCCTTAAGGAAATAGTTATGAAGTTCTCTTTATGTTTTCCATGCTAACAAAAAAGAAAACAAAGTAAAGAGTAAAAAATAGACTCACGAAGATTTAGCTTATGGGTTTTAGTAGCTAAATTTAAATAAATGCTATGCCATACCTGACTAGAGCAATGCCATAATTGCATTCAATTTTATATAACAGGTAGACATCAGCGCTTGATATCCTTACAATTGCCCCCATTTATGTTTTTGAGAAATTCATACACAAGTGAGGCAAACCATGAAAGTTTCAGTTAGTCAGTCCAACGGCATCCATCGCACTATTGATGTAAGCATCCCGGCAGCCAAAATTGCAGAGCGTTATAATCAACGCTTAAACGAAGTAGCAAGAACCGCTGATATAGAAGGCTTTCCCAAAGCAGTCTCTCGCAAACAGCCATTGCCTTTGAACAATAAAGAACATCCATTAGCTAAGCGTTTTGAGCCTATCAGAAATGCAGTGCGTCATGAGGTAATAAGCGAGATGTTGCAAAAAGGCTTCTATGAAGCGATTCAACAGTCCAAATTAAATCCTGCCAGCATGCCAAAAATTGAAATTGTATCGGATAAACCCGAAGCTGATCTTGAATTTAAAGCTAGCTTTGAAGTATTCCCTGAAGTAGAAGTCAAAGGCTTGGATCAGTTAATTATTGAAAAGCCAGTGGCAAATGTTACCGATGCAGACTTAGCTGAAATGATGGAAACCCTGCGCAAACAACATGCTAAATGGGAAAAAGTTGAGCGAGCTGCAAAAGACGGTGATCGTGTGATCATTGATTTTGAAGGCTTTATGGATGGCGAGAAATTTGAAGGCGGCTCTGCTAATGATGTGCCTTTAGTTTTAGGTTCCAAGCAAATGATTGCTGGTTTTGAAGCAGGTATTGAAGGCATGAAGTCTGGCGAATCTCGTGAGCTTAATTTGAGCTTTCCTGCTGACTATCATTCCGATAAATTTGCAGGCAAGCCTGTTATGTTTAAAATCACGGTTAAAGAAGTCTCCGAGCCTATTTTGCCTGCTTTAGGTGAAGAGCTGGCTAAATTATTTAATGTGTCCGATTTTGCAAAACTACAAAAAGAAGTGCGCAATAATATGGAGCGCGAGCTTGAATTTACTTTGAAAAACAAAGTTAAAGATCAGGTAATGGATGGCTTGTTAAAGCATAATACCGTTGAGCTTCCTTCTGGCTTAGTCAATGAGGAAATTGAAAGATTAAAGCAACAGGCTTTGCAGAGAATGGGGATGTGGCAAAAAAATAAATCGACTCAGCAGCCAGAGTTGCCAAATGAATTATTTGAAGAGCAAGCTAAGCGTCGTGTTACTTTGGGCCTCTTGATGAATAAAGTGATTACTCAAAACAGCATCAAGCCAGATCAAACTAAAGTGAAAGCATTAGTCGATAAAATGGTTTCTGTATTTGAAGACCCAGAAGAAGTAGCTAAACACTACTATAGCGATAAGAATCAAATGGCGGAAATTGAACAGATAGTTGTCGAAGAACAAGTGGTGGAAAAAATTCTTGAATCCGCTAAAGTGAATGAGAAGCCAATGAAGTTTTCCGAAGTCATGCAACAAAGGGCTGCTTCTTAATTGAGCTTTTGATGATAACTAACTGATTGAAGAGAGAAAAAACACGTGATTAGTGCAAATTTAGTCCCAATGGTAATTGAGCAGACTGCAAGAGGTGAAAGAGCTTTTGATATTTATTCACGCTTGTTGAAGGAAAGAGTTATTTTCTTGGTGGGACCAATCGATGACCACATGGCAAATCTTGTGGTGGCCCAGTTATTGTTTTTAGAGTCAGAAAATCCAGACAAAGACATCAGCCTTTATATTAACTCTCCTGGAGGAGTGGTAACAGCAGGCATGTCAATTTACGATACCATGCAATTTATTAAGCCTGATGTCAGTACTTTATGTATTGGTCAAGCTGCAAGTATGGGAGCAGTATTATTGGCCGCAGGAACAAAAGGTAAGCGTTACTGCTTGCCGCATTCCTCCGTGATGATTCACCAGCCTTTAGGCGGTTTCCAAGGGCAGGCTTCTGATATCGAAATTCATGCTCGACAAACCTTGAAAATCAAAGAGCTATTAAATGGAGTTTTGGCTAAACACACCGGCCAAGATATTAAGCAAGTGTCAAAAGATACCGATCGTGATAACTTTTTGGATGCTAAGGCCGCTTTAGATTATGGTTTAATTGACGCTATTTTTGAGAAGCGTTCTTCTATCGCTCAAAAATCTGATAAATAAATCTTCTTTTTCAAGAGCGTGGCATAAGATAGCAGGCTGCGCTCTTGAAAAACGTATCAAAAAGTCCCATCTTGTTATCATGTTGCGCTAAGAGAACTAAACATGACTAAAAAAGAAAATTCTACAATGCTGTATTGTTCATTCTGTGGTAAAAGTCAGAATGAAGTTAAAAAACTGATCGCAGGGCCTTCGGTCCATATTTGCGATGAGTGTGTGCATTTATGCAATGATATTATTACAGAAGACCAGATCAGCTCTCCTGTGGTAAGTGGTGATCAAATCAAATTACCCACTCCTCAGGAAATTCACCATATTTTATCTGATTATGTCATTGGCCAAGATACTGCTAAAAAAGTATTGGCTGTTGCTGTTTATAATCACTACAAACGCATTCGCTCCAAAGCAAAAGATAATGATGTAGAGCTCAGCAAGAGCAATATTTTATTAGTGGGGCCAACCGGTTCAGGTAAAACTTTATTGGCTCAAACTTTGGCAAAAAGTTTAAATGTGCCTTTTGCAATGGCTGATGCCACCACTTTGACAGAAGCGGGCTATGTTGGCGAAGACGTTGAAAATGTCATTCAAAAACTATTACAAAATGCTGATTATGATGTGGAGCGTGCTCAAAAGGGCATTATCTATATTGATGAAATCGACAAAATTGCTCGTAAATCAGAAAACCCTTCCATTACTCGTGATGTTTCAGGAGAAGGGGTGCAACAAGCTTTGTTGAAATTAATTGAAGGTACAATTGCTTCTATTCCTCCTAAAGGCGGGCGCAAACATCCTCAGCAAGAGTTTGAACAGATTGACACCTCGAAGATCTTATTCATTTGTGGCGGTGCTTTTGATGGCTTAGAAAAAATCATCAGGTCCCGCACTGAAAGATCGGGTATTGGTTTTGACGCTGCGATAACCGGCGAAAAAGATCAGAAAACCCATACTGAGCTTTTAGCAACAGTTGAACCGGGTGACTTGATTAAATTTGGATTGATTCCAGAGTTTATCGGCCGTTTACCTGTCATCGCTACACTGGAAGAATTAGATGAAGCTGCATTGGTAAAAATTCTGGTTGAACCCAAAAATGCTTTGGCTAAACAGTATGCCAGACTTTTTGAAATGGAAGGTGTGGAGTTTGTCTTTACTGAAGCTGCGGTCCATGAAACTGCTAAACGCGCTTTGCAACGTAAAACAGGGGCGCGCGGTTTGCGCTCAATTCTAGAGCATGCTTTGCTTGATACCATGTTTAACTTGCCTACCATGGAAAAGGTTAAAAAGGTCGTTATCGATGAAACAGTCATCACTGGCGAAAAAACTCCATTGCTTGTAATGGAAAATGAACAACAGCAACGTTTAGCTTGATAAATTTCTTAATAGCATTGCCATTGAGAAGATAATCTATCCCCGTGAAGGCGGGGATTTAGAAACTAATAGCAGGTAGGTGAACATGCCCGAAACTCCAGCAGTAAAATCGAGTAAAACTCAATATCCAGTATTGCCTTTACGTGATGTTGTAGTCTATCCCCATATGGTTATCCCTTTATTTGTAGGTCGTGAGAAGTCAGTCAATGCTCTAGAAGCAGCGATGACAGAAGAACAGAAAATCTTTTTGGTGTCACAGCAAAATCCTACCGAAGAAAACCCAACTGAAAAAGATTTATATCAAGTGGGTACCATTGCGTCTATTTTACAGTTACTGCGTTTGCCAGATGGTACGTTAAAAGTATTGGTGGAAGGGGTGCAGCGCGCCAAAATTTCCCAGTTTGTTAAAAACGACCAGTATATCTGTGCTGAGTTGCATATTATTAAAACTTTGGAAACCAATGAGCAAAATATAGAAGCTTTATTGCGTTCCTTAGTGGCTCAATTTGATCACTACATTAAGCTCAATAAAAAAATCCCTCCTGAAGTTATGTCTTCTTTGGTTGGCATCGATGACCCAGTGCGTTTGGTTGATACTATCGCGGCGCATATGACTATGAAGATTGAGGACCGCCAAAAGGTCCTTGAGCTGCAAAGCTTAACCAAGCGAATTGAAGAGCTGATGAATCTCATGGAAAATGAAATTGAGATTCTGCAAATTGAAAAAAGAATTCGCGGGCGCGTAAAACGCCAAATGGAGAAAAACCAGCGTGAGTACTACTTGAATGAGCAGATGAAAGCCATTCAAAAAGAATTAGGCGAAATTGGAGAGGGTTATAGCTCTTTAGATGCGCTTGAAAAAAAGATTATTGAAGCCAAGATGCCACAAGAAGCACTTGAAAAAACCATGGCTGAGTTGCGTAAACTTAAAGGCATGTCTTCTATGTCGGCAGAGGCAACTGTCTCAAGAAACTATATTGATACCATGATTGCTGTTCCTTGGGCCAAGGCGACCAAAGTTAAAAATAATTTAACCCTGGCTGAAAAGATTTTAAATGAAGACCACTATGGTCTAGAAAAAGTTAAAGAACGTATTTTAGAATATCTCGCAGTTCAGCAAAGAGTGAAGAAATTAAAAGGTCCGATTTTGTGTTTAGTAGGGCCGCCGGGCGTAGGTAAAACTTCTTTAGGCAGTTCTATTGCAAGAGCAACCGGTAGGAAATTTGCCAGAGTGGCCTTGGGCGGAATTCGTGACGAAGCTGAGATCCGTGGGCACCGTCGCACCTATGTAGGGTCCATGCCTGGAAAAATTATTCAGAAGCTGACAAAAGTAGGAACTAAAAACCCATTATTCCTTTTGGATGAAATAGACAAAATGGCAATGGATTTCAGAGGGGACCCAAGCTCTGCTTTATTGGAGGTCTTAGATCCTGAGCAAAACCACGCATTTAACGATCATTATCTAGAAGTCGATTATGATCTATCAGATGTGATGTTTATTGCCACCGCAAACTCGATGGACATTCCCGGGCCTTTATTGGATAGGATGGAAGTGATCCGTCTGCCTGGCTATACCGAAGATGAAAAATTAAATATTGCAATGAAATATCTGGTGCCCAAGCATATTCAGGCTTCAGGTTTGAAGAAGTCTGAAATTTCCATAGATGAAAGCGTTGTGCTGGATATTATTCGTTACTATACCCGTGAATCCGGGGTGAGAAGCCTTGAGCGGGAAGTTGCTAAGATTTGTCGCAAAGCCGTTAAATCCATTTTATTAAAACCCTCGCAAAAAACCATCAAAGTAACTTCTAAGAATTTAGAAGATTATCTTGGCGTGCATCGTTTCCGTTATGGTTTAGCTGATGAGCACAATGAAGTGGGGCAGGTGACAGGATTGGCTTGGACTGAAGTAGGTGGGGAATTGCTTAAAATTGAAGCCACCGCGGTCCCTGGCAAAGGTAAAACCTTATTTACTGGTAAACTTGGCGATGTGATGCAGGAATCAATTCAGGCTGCTATGACTGTGGTCAGAAGTCGGGCTAGCTCTCTTGGAATTGCACCTAATTTTTATGAAAAACTGGACATCCATATTCATGTGCCTGAAGGGGCGATTCCTAAAGATGGGCCAAGCGCAGGTATTGCAATGTGCACTGCTTTGGTTTCAGTCTTAACAAAAACTCCGGTGCGGGCTGATGTTGCGATGACAGGTGAAATTACCTTGCGCGGCGAAGTCTTGCCTATTGGCGGCTTAAAAGAAAAGCTGTTGGCTGCACATCGCGGCGGAATAAAGCTGGTATTGATTCCTGAAGAAAATCGTCGTGATTTAAAAGACATCCCAAGCAAGATTAAAAACGAAATCGAAATTCGACCCGTTCGGTGGATTGATCAAGTTTTAGAAGCAGCGCTTGCACAACCTGTAAAAAGAGGGATGACATCTTCAAAAAGAGCAGCTAAACTCAAAAAGTCTTCTGAAAAATGAAGAAAGGGCCGCAAGGCTAAATAAATTAATAAAACGCCTTGACAG
>JARDZR010000077.1 GCA_029240715.1 Gammaproteobacteria bacterium | reverse complement strand
GGTGGCTAAACTATGCTTTCTTTTGAATTTCAACAAGCTGTCCTAAACTGGTTTGATCAATATGGCCGCAAGGATTTGCCATGGCAAAAAAACATTAATCCCTACCGAGTGTGGGTATCTGAAATTATGCTGCAGCAAACCCAGGTAGCTACAGTCATTCCTTATTTTGAAAGGTTTATGCAGCGCTTCCCCACTATTGAAGACTTAGCTAAAGCCCCTATCGATGAAGTTTTGCAGCATTGGGCCGGCTTGGGTTATTACGCCAGAGGAAGAAACTTATATAAAGCTGCGCACATCATTGTCGAGCAGTTTAAAGCTCAATTTCCGCAAGATTTAGAAACAGTTAGCAGTTTGCCGGGGATTGGCAGATCAACTGCCAGCGCTATTTTGGCTATTGCCAATCATCAGGCTTTGCCCATTTTAGACGGCAATGTCAAAAGGGTTTTATCCAGATTTAAAGGGGTCACTGGCTGGCCTGGAGATAAAAAAGTAGAAAGCAAGCTTTGGCAAATTGCGGAACAATTGATGCCTCAAACTAGAACGGCTGACTATACTCAGGCCATGATGGATTTAGGCGCCACCACCTGTACTCGAAATAAGCCATTATGCAGCTTATGTCCTGTACAAGCCGGATGTCATGCTTTTAAAGCTTCTAGCGTGGCTCAATTTCCCGCTAAAAAACCCAAAAGGGCCTATCCGAAAAAATCAGCATATTGCGTATTGTTAAGCTGGGAAAATCAAGTTTTACTGGAAAAACGCCCTAATAAAGGCATTTGGGGCGGCTTATGGGTGCCGCCTTTTTTTGAATCTATGCTTGAGCTTGAAAGCTGGCTTAAGCAATATGATTTGCCGCTGCATAAAAAAATTACCCAAAACCGTAGTCATAAATTTACTCATTATGAGTTGTTGTTCACGCCGGTTTTAATCGAGCTTCAGGAAAGTGCGGATGAGCTGATTGGAACCTGGTATGATACGGCTACATTGAGCCAAATAGGGCTGCCTGCCCCGATTAAAACCTTATTAAGAGAACATTATGAGCAGAACAATTTATTGCAAAAAGCTTGAAAAGCAAACCGAAGGCCTGGATTTTCCACCCTATCCGGCAGCGTTGGGTAAAAAGATTTATGAAGAGATTTCAAAAGAAGCCTGGGGCCTTTGGCTCAATCATCAAACCATGCTGATTAACGAGTATAGGCTTAATATGCTTGATCCACAGGCTAGGGATTTTTTGAAAAAGGAAATGGAAAAATTTCTGTTTGGCGAAGGTTCCGAAAAGCCTGCAGGTTTTGTCCCGCTTAAATAAGCTTTGGCATTGATTCCAGCAAAATGTTTTGATAACTTGAATGAAGTTTAATCAAACAGATTAAGAAAAATGTCTCAATTACCGCAGACCATAGCTAGTCTTAGCCAAGCAGTTTTAACTGCTGCGGTATTCTATTATTTCTATTTTACCTCTCGAGCGATCTGCCTAGCCTAGGCCCTATCCATTTATAAGCTCACGCCCTCTAGGTTAGGGCTAGTTTAGGCGTGGGGAAAAACTTAATGGATTAAAAATACAGAGAGAAAAAATTATGCGTGGACCAAAATTAGTAGAACGACCCTTAACACAAGAACAGCAGTGCTTACGACTTATCGGTAATGTGAGAGGCGAAGAAGCAGCCCATATATTAATCGCTCATTCTTTGAATGATTACCTCTGTCTTACTGTTGGAATGGGCAGTCATGCTGCAAAAGCTAAACAGCTGTTGAGAAGTGGGCATAGGCTAACTAAGGCTGATATCATGAGCCATGTTGAAGAAAGAGAGCGGACCGGCAAGCCTGTTAGTACCCATTGTTTGACAGCAGTATTCTTTCCGATAGTGGTAGCGCCTTTGCAAAGCCCTATTTTTGATAAGGTGATTAATAAACCAGTTAGAGCTCGATCTGCTGTTGATAGCACAGAGCTAACAGAGCCATACCGTTCAGTGAATAAATAATCTGTCAAAATTTTCAATCCGTGAGGATGTTAAATCCTTCGCGGCAGCTTGTTCGATTCTGCCCCGGACCACCATTTAGTAATACAGTTCAGTAAATAAATAACCTGTCAGGATTTTGAATCCGTGAGGATGTTAAATCCTTCGCGGCAGCTTGTTCGATTCTGCCCCGGACCACCATTTAGTAATACAGTTCAGTGAATAAATAATCTGTCAGGATTTTCAATCCGTGAGGATGTTAAATCCTTCGCGGCAGCTTGTTCGATTCTGCCCCTTATTGGGCGGGAGCAGGCGCGTGAGAGGCAGCTGAGGCACTTCCTCCTATTGCAGAAGCAAGCGTTAGGGCAGGTCTTGCTGCTATAGTTTCCTCGAAACACTGCAGGTAAGGAAGATATGCCTTACGAGTTTTCTCATTTGCAGGTGCCATTCTTCTTTGAATTTCAGCTTTAATGGAAGCAGCAAAGCTCTTGCTTTTATCAAGCAGTCCCACACAGGCTTTGAATTCTTCAATAGGCAAATTAATCAGTTTATTCATTTCAATTTGATCAAGCCAATAATGTTCGCTTTCTTCTGAATGTCTTACGCTGCTAGCTAAGTGTTTAAAAGGTTTAAAGCTTGGTAGCAGCGCTTGCTTATCTTCAGTTAAAGCATTAAAGCCCGCAATCAAAAACTCATGGCCTTTTAGCTCTGGGCTAATGCTTTTTAAAGCCTCTGCGTATCGCCTGCTTTCCTCGGCAGAAGCTGCCGTTTTTAAGCCAGCTATCCAGGCTTTCGCTAAAGCTTCTAAGGCATAACTGTCAAATTGATAATGTGCTTGTAGTTTTAAAAACCTAAGCGGGAATCTTCCTAGTTCATAAATATTAACAGGAGAAGAGGAAAAAATGCTTAAAGCTGCTCTTTGCCTAGGAACAGCGAAGATTTTCATGAACTTCTCAAGGCTTAGGCGATCATCATTTGCAAAGTTCATTAAAATAGGAGTGTTATATTCATTGGCGATGACAGCAAGCCGACGAATAAGGGGGCCTATCTCACCACAAGGCGTAATGATAATGTGTTCTAAAATAGCTTTAATAATTTGCTCAGATAAAGCCCTAACTTGGCTGCTATCAGACTTTATCATTAGCTTTAAGACTTCCGGGCACAAAGCAGCAAAATCCGCAGCTGTTGGTTGAGGTTTTGGCGCAGCTGCAGGCTTAGGTACAGCCGGCGGCAAAAAGGGCGCGAATATTCTTTCTATCATTTCGTCATTAAGCAAGCCTTTATCACTCAATAAGCCCAATATCGCTTCAAGCACATCCGCTTTTTGATGAGGGGAAAGTTTATCTTCTAAGGCTCTCACATAATGGCCCAGGTTCCATTCATCAAATAATTTATTCAATGGCTGCTCAGGTTCATTGCCGACTAATTGCACTCTTTTGTCATGAAAACTGCCGGCAAAATTGCGCTTTCTTAAGATTCTTAAAATGGCAGCATCAAGCGCGCGATCACCGATGAGCTGCAATTGACTCAAATCTTTGTCGGCAAATTTTGGCGCAGCTGCTTTAAAGCTTGGCAAAGTAAAAGCTTCGTAAAGCTCAGCATCAGTAATATTGAAAGAATAAGAAGCAAGTTGAAATTTTTGTTGGAGAAACTCTTTGATATTTCCCATATGAGTTCTTGGACCAAAGCCTAGCATAGCATGCCCCTTTTCTAAGGAATATGAGCCGTAGTATACCAGGAAAAATGTAGATTACAGCTATGCTATTTCAAGTGCACAAAAAACTAAGATATAGGATTTTCCACTGAGGGTTTGCCATAAACCGCAGCCTAATCCTTTATGGGGCTTATATCTAGGGGGGAACTATTTCGGTATGCGTGAGTAAATATAGGAGTTTCCATGGGAAGCCCAGGGCTTTTTAAAGGGGATGCTGTTGCAGCCTCATCATGCCATATAGTTGCTACTCTTAAAGAAGTAGTGCTAGGTTCAGCTAATTCTGTTTGAGGTTTCAAAGGGGCTGCTATAAATGAGGCAGCGGGTCCTGCATAAGTACAGACTATATCATAGGCGGTCTTTCCTGCATGGTTTCTTACTGATTTATTCGCGCCTGCTTTTAATAGCAAATTAATGATGCTGTAGTCACAATAAAATTTGGCTGCAAGATGTAATGCAGTATTTCCATCAATATCAGTAGCATGGACAGAAGCGCCATTTGCTAAAAGCTTTTCAACGACATCAGCTCTTGAATAATGTAGAGCAAAATGGGCTTGAACTGCGCAGTGTAAGGCTGTGTAATTATTTTTAGAATCTAACACTAAGTTAATATCGAAGTCTACTGCTGAATCGAGGGTGCTGTGAACGATCGCCATATCTTTTTGATCTGGCGCTAAATATTCCTTTAGAACTACAGCTGCTCCATGCATCGTTTTTCCTGAAAGTGTAGGAAAAAAGATAGCATAGCGAAAAATGATGCTGGAATCATCAGTTTATTCTCATTTTTATTTTAAATTTATTAAGAAAAGCCTAGAGATGAAAACTTGGGCACAAACCAGGTATAATAGCTTTTTTGGCAACAAGGCATGAAAGATGAAGCGCAATTACGATAAGATAAAAGACCAAGACGGCAAAGTTTACTATGAAGTTAAACAAGCTGGTTATAACTTATTGCGTAGTCCTACTTTAAACAAAGGTTCAGCTTTTCCCGCCGACGAGCGCGAAGCTTTTGGCCTAGTTGGCTTATTGCCACCATGCGAGAGCGATATCGAGACCCAGATTAAGCGCACCTATCAAACTTTTTTAAGCAAAGTGAACGATATCGAAAAACATATCTATTTGCGAGGGGTGCAGGATTCTAACGAAACCTTGTTTTATGCTGTGGTAAATCGCTATATCACTGAGATGATGCCGATTGTTTATACTCCAGTTGTAGGCCAAGCTTGCCAAAAGTTTAGCCATATCTATCGTTATCCAAGAGGGCTTTATTTGGCCTATCCCTATCGTGACAGAATTGAAGAAATACTAGCTGACGAATGGTTTGATAGGGTTGAAGTGATTGTTGTGTCAGATGGGGAACGAATTTTAGGCTTAGGCGACCAAGGTGTGGGAGGGATGGGAATTCCTATCGGTAAGCTATCGCTTTATACTGCCTGCGCCGGAATTGACCCTATTACGACTTTGCCTATTTTGCTGGATACGGGTACCAATAACGTGGATTTACTCGATGACCCGCTTTATATGGGCTGGCGCCATGAAAGAGTCAGGGGCAAGGAGTATGATGATTTTATAGAGCTATTTGTCAAAGCGGTTAAAAAGCGTTGGCCACATGTATTATTGCAGTGGGAAGACTTTGCTCAAATCAACGCCAATCCTATATTGGCCAGATATAAAGACCAGCTTTGCACCTTTAACGATGATATTCAAGGCACAGCCTCAGTTGCAGCCGGCACGCTGTTAGCTGCTATGCGAGTCACCGGCACTTCTCTAAAAGATCAAAAAATTTGCTTATTTGGAGCGGGTTCAGCCGGCTGCGGAATTAGTGAGCTTTTGGTACATATTTTAATGGAAGAAGGCCTAAGCGAAAAAGAAGCCAGGTCACATTTTTATTTAGTAGACCGTAATGGCTTATTACTTGAAGGTATGCAAGGCTTGCAGTCATTTCAGGAACCCTTTAAGCAGTCACTAAGCAAAATAGCTGATTGGCAGTGTGACAAAAATATGATTAGCCTGATGGATGTGGTTAAAAATGCCCATCCCACCGTATTAATTGGGGTATCAGGCCAAGCCGGCTTGTTTAGCGAAGAAATTGTACGGGAGATGGCAACGCACACTCATCGTCCCATAATTTTCCCATTGTCCAATCCAACCAGTAAAGCCGAGGCCAATCCTGCCGATCTTTTAAAATGGACCGAAGGCAGGGCTTTAGTGGGAACAGGCAGCCCTTTTCCCGATACCATTAAAAACGGCAAGGCTTGCCGGATTGATCAAACCAACAACGCCTATATTTTCCCCGGTTTAGGCTTGGGTGCAGTGGCTGCTAAATTGCCAAGAATTTCAAATGAAATGTTTATGGCAGCAGCTAAAGCCCTCGCAGACTGTTCTCCTGCTAAAAATAATCCAGAAGCCAATCTTTTGCCGCCGCTTACCGATATTCGTGAGATTTCCATGCGAATTGCGATAGCTGTGCTGAAACAAGCGATCAAAGAAGGCCATATGCCAGAAATGTCAGATGAAAAAATGCTTCACATGCTGCTTGAGAAAATCTGGCGACCTGAGTATGTGTCCTATAAAAAGGTATAGGGCTTAGGCTCTTGAAAGGCACGCTTAGCATAGGCGATTGGTAGAACGCTGCTTTTAGATAGCAGTACCGGTAAGACCGCTTGTCGCTTTAGCTTGCAGCTGGTCGACTTCCAATACCAAGGTAGTCTGGTTAACAAAAGCCTGTAATAAGCGTAATTGGTCTGACATTAAAAGGCGTTTAGCATCGTTTGGCTTAATCCCTATTACCCCTAAAGTTCCCTTGGAACCCACCAAAGGCAGATACAATGCTTCAGCAAAAGGCAAAGTCTGCGTGCCAAGTCCGGCCATTTGTCCCATATCAAACACCCATTGTGCTACGCTTTGTTCTTTCGGGCTAAGCTGGTGGTTACTAACAGGGTGGCTGGCAAGAATGACCAGCTTGCCTTGCTCGGGCAATAAAGCAATCACTTCGCTGTCAAATACAGAGGAAATATGCATGGTGGCAATTTGCAGCAGTTGTCGTATTCCGCGATGGCTAGCTAGTTGGCGGCTCAGCGCATGTAAGGCAGTAATTCTCTGTTCTCTTAACCTTGCTCTTTCAGCTTGCTGGCGAATTAAAATGGTAAGATGGCTGATAAGCAGTCCTACAAGCAGCATGACAGCTAGAGTGAATAAATATTGAGTATCGGAAATGGCGAAGCTAAATCTCGGCTGCACAAAGAAAAAATCAAACAAAAGGACGCTTAAAACCGAAGCCAAAGTAGAAGGGCCTCGACGGCCAAAGCCTGCTACGATCACCACCCCAAGTAAATAGAGCATAACCATATTGGATAGTTCTAAAAAAGAACAAGCTCTGGTGAGTCGGCTCGAATAACATAAATATCAATTTCACCGCTTCGGCGGATCAGTTGATCAGTCAAGCTGCCTTTAAATAAGTTTTTCCAATGCGGTTTGATATGTTTGCTGATCATGATTTTAGTGACATTGCGGGCCCGAGCTAAGTCTAAAATTTCTTCAACCAGGTCCTCTCCGCTTAATACAATTGATTCTCCACCAAGCTGCTCAGCCAATTTCAAGTTTTGATTGGCACTGTTCTTTTCAGGTTCGGTTAAATGCAGCTTGGGGGATTCAACATACACAGCAAGCCATTCAGCATGTAAATAAGAAGCCATCCTTTTAGCAGCCCGAACCAGCTTAGCAGAACCTGAGCCTGGGCCAATACAAACTAAAAGCCGTTCACTGGTGGGCCAGGTTTCAGTAATAGCTTGGGTGCGTCGATGTGATAGAACTTGAGCGTTAACTTGCTCAGCGGTTACTCTTAAGGCAATTTCGCGCAGCGCGTTCAAATTGCCTTTTCTGAAAAAGTGTTGCTTGGCAAGGGCTGCCTGATCTTTGATATAAACCTTGCCTTCCTCTAAGCGTTTTAATAAGTCATCAGGAGGTAAGTCAACCAGTTCGATTTTATCCGCTTCTTCTATGGCTGAGTCGGGTACTGTTTCCCGAATCCGAACTCCGGTTATTTGATTAACGATGTCGTTTAAGCTTTCTAAATGTTGGATATTAAGCGTCGTGTAGACATCAATTCCGCAGTCCAATAATTCCTTAATATCTTGCCATCTTTTGGTATGTCTTGAGCCTGGCACATTGGTATGGGCCATTTCATCAATTAAAATTAATCCGGGATGAAGG
>JARDZR010000076.1 GCA_029240715.1 Gammaproteobacteria bacterium | reverse complement strand
TCTCGTGCAAAAATTGCGGTTAAAACCAATGACCGTCGGATTGACCCTGTAGGGGCTTGCGTGGGTATGCGCGGTTCAAGAGTTCAGGCGATTTCCAATGAATTAGCTGGCGAAAGAGTGGATATCGTACTGTTTGATGATAATCCAGCTCAGTTTGTGATTAATGCCATGTCTCCTGCTGAAGTGGTTGCCATTGTAATGGATGAAGACAACCATACTATGGATGTTGCAGTGAAAGAAGAGCAACTTTCTCAGGCTATTGGCAAAAATGGTCAAAACGTAAGATTAGCAAGCCAATTGACTGGCTGGCGTTTAAACGTTATGGCTGAAAATGAAGCCCAAGAAAAACAAGACAATGAATCACAAGCTTTATTAGAACTGTTTATGCAGCACCTTGAAATTGATCAAGATGTTGCTGAGCTTTTAATTAATGAAGGCTTTACCAGCTTAGAAGAAATAGCTTATGTTCCTGCCCAAGAGCTCTTAGAAGTCAGCGGTTTTGACGAAGAAATCGTAAATGAACTTCGTGAAAGAGCTAAAAATGCTTTATTAGCCCAAGCCTTATCAGGCAATGCTAAAAAAGCCACCCCGGCTGCTGACCTTTTAAATATGGAAGGCATGACAGAGGTGATTGCTGTGCGCCTGGCAGAAAATGGAATTACTACCATGGATGAACTGGCTGAACAGGCTGTCGATGACTTAATCGGCATAGAAGGCATAGATGAAAAGAAAGCGGCTGAACTAATTATGACGGCACGTGCACCCTGGTTTGAAAACGACCAGAAGGGCGCCTAGGTCAATAGGAGATTAATACCATGGCGGATGTGACTGTAAATGTATTAGCCAAAAATGTGGGTATCAGCACTGATATGCTGTTATTGAAACTGAGAGAAGCGGGTTTACCACAACGCAATGCTGATGATTTGGTAACAGATCAGCAAAAGCAAATACTGCTCAATGTTATGCAGGGTGAAAAATCAAAAATCACTTTAAAGCGTAAAAGCACCACCGAACTAAAAGTTTCAAGCGGCCTTGGCCGTGGCAAAACGGTCAATGTGGAAGTTCGCAAAAAACGGACTTTCGTTAAACCTAGCCCAGAAGAAATTGCTGAACTTCAACGCGAAGAAGAAGCAGCTAAATTAGCGCAGCTTGAAGCAGAGCGTATGGAAGCAGAAGCGGCTAAACAACTTGAAGCAGCTAAGCTTGCTGCTGAGGCTGCCCAAGCTAATAAGCCTGTAGAAGCGGTTGCTGCAGAACCTGTTGAAAAAACGGATGAAGAAAAGGCTGAAGCGGCTAAAAAAGCTGAAAAACTGGTTAAAAAACCTAAAACCGAAGATGCCGTTAGTGATGAAGTCGATAGAAAAAATAAAAAAGGCAAACCCAAGCTGGATGACCGTCCCAAGAAGATTGTTCTCAATAGCTTTGCTGCAAGCAGTGATGATGACGAAGGTCATTTTAGAACTCGACGTCGCAAGCGTCATCACCATGAAGCGCTTAATCAGAAATTCGAGAAACCTGCTGAACCACAAATAAAAGAAGTGGCTGTTCCTGAAACCATTAAGGTTGGGGATTTGGCTCAAAAAATGGCAGTTAAAGCGGGTGAAGTCATTAAAGTATTAATGAAACTAGGGGTAATGGCGACTATCAATCAAATGATTGATCAAGATACAGCTATTCTCGTGGTTGAAGAACTAGGCCATAAGGCTACTGCAACTAAAGCCAACGCTATAGAAGAAGAAATTATGCAGCAGGAAGAAGGAGGCGAAACAGTTTCTCGTGCTCCAGTTGTGACCATTATGGGACACGTTGACCATGGTAAGACTTCTTTGCTTGACTATATTCGACGCACTAAAGTCACTGCAGGGGAAGCCGGCGGCATTACCCAGCATATCGGTGCTTATCATGTGGAAACTCCACGCGGCATGATTACCTTTTTAGATACACCAGGCCATGCTGCATTTACTGCAATGCGTGCGCGTGGTGCTCATGCAACCGATATCGTGGTATTAGTTGTTGCTGCAGATGATGGCGTGATGCCTCAAACTATTGAGGCCATTCAGCACGCAAAAGCTGCTAATGCTCCTATTGTGGTTGCAGTCACCAAGATCGATAAATATGAAGCTGATGCGGAGAAAGTTAAACAAGAATTATCTCAGCACGGTGTGATTCCAGAAAGCTGGGGTGGCGAAAACATGTTTGTGAGTGTTTCGGCGCGTACAGGCCAAGGTATCGAAGAGCTTTTAGAAGTTATTTTGTTACAGGCTGAAGTTTTAGAGTTAACAGCAGTAGTCGATGCGCCTGCTAAAGGTATTGTTATCGAATCTCGCTTGGATAAAGGCCGCGGTGTAGTTGCAACCATTTTGGTACAAAACGGTACCTTGCATAAAGGGGATATTTTATTAGCTGGAACTGAATACGGCAGAGTGAGAGCCATGTTGGATGAAGTGGGAAGACCTGTTGAATCAGCAGGCCCTTCTATCCCGGTTGAAGTGCTTGGGCTTTCCGGCACTCCTGCTGCGGGAGATGATGCCATAGTCGTCAATGATGAAAGAAAAGCTCGAGAAGTGGCTTCTTTCCGTCAAACTCGTACCCGTGACGTGAAGCTTGCTCGTCAACAAGCCGTAAAACTGGAAAATATGTTTGATCGCATGGGCCAAGAAGGCGCAGCTAAAACCTTAAACGTCATTGTTAAAGCAGACGTACAAGGGTCAGTAGAAGCGCTCACAGATTCTTTGGTTAAACTGTCTACCGATGAAATTAAAGTTAACGTAGTAGTCGGGGCAACTGGCGGAATTACTGAATCCGATGTTAACTTGGCTAAGGCTTCCAATGCGGTCATTTTCGGCTTTAACGTTCGTGCTGATGCCACTGCAAGACGTTTAGCTGAAAGAGAAAGCATCGACATTCGTTATTACAGCGTAATTTATAGCTTGCTTGATGATGTAAGAGCAGCGATGACAGGTATGCTCTCACCTGAACTAAAAGAACAAATTATCGGTATTGCTGAAGTACGTGAAGTATTCCGCTCACCTAAATTTGGCCAAATTGCCGGCTGTATGGTAATCGAAGGGGTCGTTAAACGTAATAACCCTATCAGGGTCCTGCGTGATAACGTAGTGATTTATGAAGGGGCTTTAGAGTCATTGCGCCGTTTCAAAGAAGATGCCTCCGAGGTTCGCCAAGGAATGGAATGCGGTATTGGTGTGAAAAACTACAATGATGTTAAAGCAGGCGATCAGATAGAAGTATTTGAGACCATCTCAGTTGCCAGAACACTATAAGGTTCACTTTTTGCATGATGGTTCGACAAGCTCAGTATGAGTGGCATTATATCCCACTTGCCCTGAGCTTGGCGAAGGATGCTCGGCCAGCCTTAAGCTAAGAATTAACAGGTTATAGGGCTGCGTAAAGTTTTGTGAGGTAATAATGGCTAATCAATCTAATAGGACCCAAAGAGTAGGGGATATGATCCAACGCACCTTGGCTGAATTACTGCAGCGTGAAGTGCATGATCCTAGGATTTCGATGGTATCGATTTCAGGAGTTGAGGTCACCCGCGATTTGGCCCATGCCAAAGTTTATATTTCAGTTTTGGGCGATGAAAAAAAAGTAGAAGCGGCCATGACTGCGCTCAATAAAGCTGCGGGTTTTTTAAGGACCATGTTAGCCAAAAACTGTGAGCTCCGCACTATTCCGGCTTTACATTTTTATCATGATGTTTCCGTTCAGTATGGTCGGCAGATGTCTGATTTAATCGATAAAGCCCGCGCTAAAGATCATAGCAATAAACCGGATAACGATGGTTAAGCGTTACCCTGAGTTTCCTGTCGATGGAATTGTTCTGCTGGATAAACCAGAAGGGCTAAGTTCTAATTTTGCCCTGCAAAAAGTCAAAAGATTATATCAAGCTATTAAAGCAGGCCATGCCGGAACTTTAGACCCCATGGCAACCGGTATGCTGCCTATTTGTTTTGGTAAGGCCACTAAGATGGCTGAATATCTACTGGATGCCGATAAAACTTATCAGGCTACCATTCAATTAGGCTCGGCAACTAACACCGGAGATAAAACGGGTGAGATAAATGCCACAGCACCGCTCATAGACTTTTCAAACGCCTCTTTTGACAAGCTTAAAATGGACTGCATTTTAAAAAATTTTATTGGAGAAATTGAACAAATTCCTCCTATGTATTCAGCGGTCAAACATCAGGGGAAAGCTTTATATAAGCTGGCCAGACGTGGCCATGAGGTTGAAAGAGAAAGCCGAAAAGTCACTATTTACCAGTTAGAGCTGATTGATTATACGGCTGATAGTTTGACTATCCATGTAAGCTGCAGCAAAGGCACTTATATTAGAGTATTGGGAGAGGATATTGCCAAGGCTTTGGGGACATTAGGCCATTTAACTGCACTCAGAAGGCTGTCCAGTGCAGGTTTTGAGGCAAGCCAGATGTTAAGTCTGGAAGCTTTGGAACAGGCAGAAGATATCAAACAATTTTTAATCCCAATAGAACATTTACTGCCAGATTGGCAAGCTTTTGAAATCAGTACAGCTGACTTGCAAGCTTTATTTCAAGGCAAAGAAATAGGGGCTTTAGATCAGACTTTTAGCGGCAAGGCCAAGCTGATTTGCCAAGACAAATTAGTGGCAATTGCTGATATCAATCAAGGATTCATCCAGTCTCGAAAACTGTTATAACTTAGCTAAAGCGACTCATCTTTTTTCGATGCTAAGAAGGGGGTTTGAAGATACCGGTCATTGCGTTCCAGGCATTACTTGCTCTTCTTTGTAAGTTATAAAGACTTAATCCGTTTTGAGCTGCGTCTTGCGCCGACTGCTCACCGTTGACATCGAGGTTAAGTTGGCTTATAACAGATTGCAGACGATCTCGAATGGCTTCTGGATTATCAGGGTTCACTGTTTCTAGTACTTGAAAGCTTAGAATGCGCACATGCTCATAGCCACGCTCCTGGAGTTTTTGTTGCCAGCTTTGCCGTATTTGATTGGCATGCATTATCGGATTTTTGCCTTCTTTCAAATAGGGCATAATAAAAATTTTAGCTTCAGAAAATGGCTGGCCGGCGTCGATGTTTCGTGGTTTAAGGTCTTCTTTAAGCTGCTCGGCTTTTTGTTGGATAAAATGGGATGTGCTTTCGGCTAAGTCTGTCCAAATAATGATAGCATCAGTATCAAAATAATGTGATCTGGGAAGATTTTGCCATAAAGACTGGTAATCGCTGCAAATCATAGGCTGGATCATAGTATCAGCATAAGCTGGAATAGTCAGCTGATCTGCACAATATTAAAATTTTGGCGTTATGCATGGGTTCTTATAAAATAAAGGGTGAGCTTTTACTGTATAAAAACCTTACCGTAAAAACAAGCTTGTTACAGCCTGGCTGTAAGGCTGTTTATTTTTTTACCATACTGTAAAAAATGCCGAGTCCCAGCAGCCCCAAAATTAAATAAACCATTGCTAAAAGACCGATCCCTCCATAGGAAAATGAGCCGATCAAAGCACTGCTGACAAAAGAGGTCAGCATTTGAAAGCCACCAAATAAAGCCCCAGCCACTCCCCTTTTATCATGGAATGGACTCATGGCACGAGAGGTGGCATTGGCCCCAATCATAATCTGGCAGGCCAAAGTAAGAAATACGGCCAGCATAATAAGCGGAACGCTTATAAGATGGATCAGAATAAAAAACAAAATCCATAAGCCTGAAAAAGTCAGAATATTCAGGCCTAAAATTAAAGTTTTTCTGCTGCCGAGGTGCTTTATAAAAAAGGGATTAAGCAATCTTGTGGCATAAGCCATAACCGCGCTCATCGCGAGCCCAGTTAGCAAGGTGCAGCCTACAAAATGCCGGTGAGTAAGCAGGTGGCTATAGCTTTGATATAGGCCTTTTAGGGAAAGCGCTTGGGGGTTTTTATAGTGATTGGTTTCAGGACAAAATATAACGTATATCAGCATAATGGCACTTAATATAAGGCCTAATACCAAAAAATTTTTCTGCCAGCCAAAAGCTTGTTGAATATAGCCGCCTAGCATGGGGGCAAGCAAGGGCGAGAGGCTTACGATAAGGCCAAAATAAGAGGCCATAGAGGCTAGTCTGTCACCTTGTATAGTATCGGCCAGCATGGTCCTGCCTAAGCCAATACAGGCGCCCGAGCCGATTCCTTGCAATAGCCGGGTGAGTAAAAATGGCTCAATATGGGTGGTATACATAGCGGCAAAGCTGCTTAATGCCGCTAAAATCAGGCCAAATATAATAACGGGTTTCCTGCCGTATTTATCCGAAAACGGTCCATAAAATAACAGGCTTAGACCCATGCCAAGCAGATAAATTGAGACAGACTGCTGGACGTGTTGTTTATTGGTATGCATAAATACCATGATATGCGGCATGGATGGTAAGTGAATATCTACCCCCAGCATGCTACACATTGATATCAACATGGTGATTAGCATGATTTTAATTTCGGTGGGGCTTAGTTTTTGATAAGCAGCTGTCATGTTTACTCCAGGTGATGCTTAGATTTTAAACTTATTTCTCGCTTTTGGCTGTTTTTCCTGTGGGTTTTTTGCATGCAGCCGAGACCTGGTCTGTAATAAGCTCGGTCAAAATTAAAAAAATGCAAGTACTGTGAATCATAGGCTTTGCTGTAAGAAAATCAACATTTCCTTGCTCTTAAGCGCCCTTCAGGGTAGAATAGCCGCGCGTCTTACTCAACCATAAATGGGTTTGATGCAAGGAAGCTGCCAACAGGCAGTCATTTAAATTTAATTAGGAGTAAATTTTATGGCATTAACCAGTGCTGATAAATCTAAAATCGTTGAAGAATTTCAAGTTGCTAAAGGTGATACCGGTTCTCCGGAAGTTCAAGTTGCTTTACAAACAGCGCGTATTAAAGAGTTGACCCAACACTTTGAAACTCATACTCATGACCATCACTCTCGCCGCGGTTTGCTGCGTTTGGTGAGTCAACGTCGTAAATTGTTAGACTACCTCAAAAATAAAGACATCGAACGTTATCGTAAATTAATTGAGCGCCTTGAATTACGCCGTTAATCAAAAAGGAAAAATTTGTGAAAGTATTTAAAAAAGTCTTTCAATATGGTGAGCAAGAATACAGTATAGAAACTGGCGGCATCGCCAGACAAGCAAGCGCAGCTGTTATGGTTAGGGCTGGGGATACCGTAGTATTGGTAACTTTGGTTGCTGCAAAAAACGTTAAAAATGGGCAAGACTTTTTCCCACTTACCGTTAACTATCAAGAAAGAATGTATGCAGCAGGCCGTATTCCTGGAGGCTTCTTAAAAAGAGAAGGCCGTCCGTCCGAAGCTGAAACCTTAATCTCACGTTTAATAGATCGCCCACTTCGCCCATTGTTTCCTAATGGTTTTTACAACGAAGTTCAGATCGTAGCAACTGTCCTGTCTTTAGATCCTAATGTAAGCCCAGATATCCCGGCTTTAATTGGTGCTTCTGCAACCGTGGCTTTATCTGGAGTACCATTTGATGGCATTCTAGGCGCAGCCAGAGTAGGATTTTGCAATGGTCAGTACTTATTAAATCCTAGCGAAGAAACTTTAAAAACTTCTGAGATGGATTTAGTGGTAGCAGGGACCCCTAATGCCGTTTTAATGGTAGAGTCTGAAGCTAAACAGTTATCAGAAGAAATCATGCTGGGTGCTGTTTTGTTTGGTCACGAGCAAATGCAAGTGGCTATTCAAGCCATTAAAGAATTAACCGAGACTTGCGGCAAACCTAAATGGGATTGGCAGCCTCCTGCTCCAAACACTGCTTTAATCGATGCATTTGATTTAGAGCAAAAATATGTGCGCGATACCATTATTTCTGGCGGTTTAAGAATTGATGGCAGAGACACTCGCTCTATTCGTCCGATTCGCATTGAAACCAAATTATTGCCAAGGACCCATGGTTCTGCTTTATTTACTCGTGGTGAGACCCAGGCTATTGTAGTGGCGACTTTGGGCAATGAAAGAGATGCGCAGTTGTTGGACGCTATGTCAGGCGAATCTCGCGATCGCTTTATGCTGCATTACAACTTCCCTCCTTATTGCGTGGGTGAAACCGGTATGATTGGCAGTCCAAAGCGTCGTGAAATTGGTCACGGTAATTTGGCCCGTCGTGCGGTACAAGCTGTATTGCCT
>JARDZR010000010.1 GCA_029240715.1 Gammaproteobacteria bacterium | reverse complement strand
CTTGCTGTTTCTGCATGAACAAGCCTGACAGGAACGGTTGCTGGGGCCGGTGCTGCTGCTCCCGATGGCAATGTGCTGGCAGGAGGCTGATTAGCTAATTCTTTAATTCGGTCTTGGTCTGATTGAGCCAGGCTTTTAAACTCAGTTGATTTATAAAATTTTTCCCATTCTTTTTTTGGAGCGCCTCTTAATAATTCCAATAAGATTGATTGGGCTTTTGAGTTGATATGAATATGTTCTCTAAGTTTAGCTTGATCTGCTTCTGGTAAATGCTCAAAACCTGGGACGGAGGTAATGGTATGATATTTTCTTTGCTCAAAAGGCTGTGAGCTTAGCTGAGCCCTAAGCTCTATTACCCTAGTGATGGCCTTAGCTTTCTGTTGCACAATCTCTTGTACTTCTTTTGGCCATATCTTGAACTCATCGCGGTTTGGCATGTCTACAATTTTTATTCCACTGTTTAGCAAGTGCTGCAGTTGTGCACTAGCTTCTGCTATTTTTTCTGCATCGGATAAGGTCAATTCCGCGTAATTAATCAGCCTTGCTGTACGGGTTTGCAGTCTTACTTGTTCTTTAACAGCTTCGAATTTAGATAGAGAAGGGAGTTGTCCGAAGCGATAAACAGTTTCTATCAATTCGGCTAAGTGGCCTTTATCGTAAACTGGTAAGGAATCCTGTACTATACGATTTTTGATAATGACTGAGCATGTGCCGGATGCAAAGGGCAGGCTTTCTAGTTTTGTAGAGTCAGGATCAGTCAGTAGAATGGAAAAATCCCAATGAGTATAAGCTGGCTCATCATGTCTCGATACCGAGGGGCGGGATAGGGTAGAAGCCCTAGATATAGATGGACTAAAGATACTGAGGCCCCTGGCCATAGAGGATTGCCTTGCAGCAGACTGAAGGTTTTCTCCTAACTTAATGACGTCGACTGGATTGATCACCCATCTCTCATTTAAATAATCTTCTGGTACTTTTGCAACAAACATAAGGCGATGGTCTTGGTTGCCAGAAGGTTTGGAAAGGATTTCGGTTTTAACTGGGTGTTCATTGTTGTGTAGGCTCAGGAAATTAAATCGACATTCAGTGAGTATAAATTGAATGTTACCAGACAATAAGTCTGAATGATCCAAGTAAAGGCTTAGTAATAAAGGGGCATCTGGGGCTGCTTCTATTGTGAATTTTGAATTAGCCCCTTTTTTTTGCAATTTACTGAGAGCGATGACAAAATTCAGAAAATCCTCTTTATTCAAAAGTGCTGTTTCAGAAGCTATGTGGCCTGCTCCGCCAGCAGCGCCGCCTGAAGAGGCTGCGCCCCCTATTTGGGTTTCTTTTTTTGGAGAAAACAGTTCATGAAGAGCAGAGCTTGAGGCAGGGATAATGGTCTTTAGGTATTGGCGCTTTGCGGCTTTCGCGGATTCATAATCTGCTTGCTCTATTTCAAGCAGCTTGTCTTTCAATTTCTTCATATCCACTGGAGTGGCTTCTAATCTTTTGCGACGAGCTTCAACGGATTCTGCCTTTGCCCGTCTTTCTGCAGGTAAGCTATCCAGGTATTCTTGATGTTCAGCAAGTTCAGATTCAATATCGGGAAGTAGTTTATGTTTTTTTACGAATTTACGGCATTGTTCGGTATTGACCATTAGCTTATCAAAGGCTGCCTGGGCACGTTGATTTAAAGCATCTGGAGTGACATGTGCAAAGGCTTTTTTAACCTCGGCCTCAATTTCTTCATCACTAAGACGTTTCTGTTGAGGTGCTGACTCAGGGCCTGTTGCTTCGCCTTCCTCTTCATCTTCAGCTCCAAGGCCTGTATAATCTCTTTCAGACGTAGAGCCTGCTTTATTAAATTTTAAATAAGCTGCGTTAATACTTACCGTTTTAATTGAGCTTGATGAGTTAATGGTTTTTATCAAAAGGTCAAGCCAGTTCAGGGGCATGTCGTCTCTACTAAAACCTTTTGGATCAATACCTGCTGGCAGTGCGTATACAGGATGAGCAGGAGTAGATGGGGTTGCATCAGCCCAAGTTTTCTTAAAGGGTTTTAACAGCGCTTTTAATGTATTGGGTTGTTGACTAATATTGAGCATAACATGAGAATGTCCTGCCTTTAATTCCGCATAAGCTGAATGCAGAGCATTGCTATTAACTCTCAAGACATAGGGGTTACTAGGGCTTTCTTGGCTAGCTATTCCGCGCATAATGTTTTTCCTTTAGTGATCAACAGGGCAGATTATTAAAATATGTCTGCTGGAAGTCAACGATTTATAGAGCTTTTGCGGGATAAAATATTAAATAAGGCTATATTGGCACTTATTTTATAAAGCTTCGCAGCTTTTATCTGATCCCTTGGTAGTTAAACTAAGCAATTTTCCTTTAGAATATAGATATTTTTCTGCTAATAAATGCGCTAATGCTTGATGGATCTCTGCTGGAGCATAAGCCGGGTTTTGTATGAATTGTTTTTGAAAGCCCTGATGCTGCTCAATATGGATGTATTTAATTAAACTTTTTTTAAAAAACTTAAGCAGTTCAAGCTCAAGTGCTTCTTGCTGTGCTGACATCAAATAAACCCCTAGCCATATGAATTTTTTAAACAACTAAAAAGCAGCATTATACAGGATTTTGATCTAGAATCTGAGTAGCAAAAGTTGGGGGTGGGCTTCCCTCAAGCAATCAAGCTGAGTTAATATATGTCCAAACTAAAAACGGATGGTTATTATGCAAGCTGCAGAAAATAAGCTTAATACTTCAATGTTGATCAAAGCCTCTTTGGTAGTTTTTCTAACCTCTTTATTTTTCTTTTATGAGCTTGGCTTGTTTAATATTTTCGATTCTCTGGAAAGCTATATTGCTGCAGAGTATCACCTTGCACCTACTTCTATGGGCTTTGTTTCAAGCTTAGATTTCTATACCAATATCCTGTTATTAATTCCAGCTGGCGCTCTATTAGACCGATACTCACCTCGTAAGCTTATTTGCTTAGCGATGTTGGCGTGTGCAAGTGGTGTATTGATGATTGCGTTGTCCCATAGTTTGACCGTGATGATTATAGCCAGATTATTAATGGGAATCGGCGGGGGCTTTTGCTTCATTGGTAACGTCCGCATTGCGGCTAACTGGTTTGACAGCCACCATATGGCAAGAGCGACCGGATTTATTGTGGCGATGGGAATGTTTGGGGGCTTCATGGCGCAAGCACCCATGACTCTTTTAATTGACAAGCTTGATTGGCGTCATGCGCTTTTCGTGGTAGGGCTCATCGGTTATGCCATTATGGTCCTGATTTGGCTATTTGTGAGAGACATGCCAAGTTATCGAAGCCAGGAAAATGCCGATAGAGTAGAAAGATTGCAGCAACTTGGAATTTGGCAAAGCTTGAAACTTGCTTTGGTCAGCCGCCAAAACTGGCTATGCGGCATCTATGCCAGCTTAATGAATTTACCTATTTTTATGTTAGGCGCTTTGTGGGGCATCCCGTATTTAATGCAAGTTGATGGCTTTAGCGATACCACTGCAGCCAATATAGCAGGAATGCTGTTTATCGGTAGCATGGTAGGCTCTCCATTAGCGGGTTGGATATCTGATGCAATTGGCTATCGTCGACTACCTATGCTTGCCTGTGCAGTGCTGGCTATTATTTTGATTGAAGTTACTATGCACGGCCACTATAGTAGTTCATCAGCTTTATTGATCTTGTTTTTCCTGTTAGGTTTATTTACCAGTGCTCAAGTGATCAGCTATCCTGTTGTGGTAGAAAGTAACTCAAGTATGGTGACCAGTACGGCAACTTCTTGTATTTCTATGTCCTGCTTAGGTGGAGGGGTTATTATTCAGCCCTTATTTGGATATTTGCTCAGCATGCATGGTCATAGTAGCTTAGTGGACGGCTTGGTACAGTATCCGGCAGCCAACTATATTTTTGCTATTAATGCCTTGCCGATAGCCTTTGTTATTGCCTTTTTTATGGCGTGGTTTGTTAAAGAGACCTATTGTAATCCGCTACAAACAAAGTGATATGATAAACGCTTGAAATAAGCGCATTATTGAATAATGCCGCCGCCCAGACATATGTCATGGTCATAAAACACAATAGACTGCCCTGGGGTAACAGCTCGCTGATCGTTTTCAAAATCAACTTTTGCTGTGCCATTTTCTAGTAAATGCACTTGGCAGGCTTGGTCTGTTTGGCGATAGCGAATTTTGGCGGTGCAGGTAAATGATTGGCTCGGCGCTTGACCTAAAATCCAATGAAGTTGCGAGGTTTTGAGCTGTTTTTTATAAAGAAGCGGGTGGTCGCCTTGTACCACAATTAATACATTGCGCTCTAAGTCTTTATCAGCAACATACCAAGGTTCTCCGGAAGAATCGCTGGTCCCGCCAATGCCAATCCCTTGTCTTTGCCCGATGGTGTAATACATTAAGCCATCATGCTGACCGATTTTTTTGCCGTCGGGGGTTTGGATTTCACCGGGTTTGGCTGGTAAATATTGATTTAAGAACTCTTTAAACTTGCGCTCGCCAATAAAACAAATGCCGGTGGAGTCTTTTTTATTAAAAGTGGCTAAGCCGTTTTGCTCCGCAATTTTGCGCACCACAGGCTTTTCTAAATGGCCAATGGGGAAAAGGGCTTTTGCAAGTTGTTGCTGATTGAGTAAGTATAAAAAATAACTCTGGTCTTTATTGGGATCCAGGCCTTTTTTCAAATAGAAAATGCCATCTTGCTCAGTTTTTTGCGCATAGTGGCCGGTAGCAATATAGTCTGCGCCAAGAGATAAGGCGTAATCTAAAAAAGCTTTAAACTTAATTTCTTTATTGCATAACACATCTGGATTAGGGGTCCTGCCGGCTGAGTATTCTTGTAAAAAGTAGTCAAATACTCTGTCCCAGTACTCCTTTGAAAAATTGACTGAATGAAAATCTATGCCAATTTTTTCGCACACTGCCATGGCATCTTTTTGGTCTTCCATGGCCGGGCAATCTCCACCAAAATCCTCTTCCTGCCAGTTTTTCATAAAAATGCCGGACACGTCAAAACCTTGCTCTTTAAGCAATAAGGCAGAAACCGAGGAGTCTACTCCTCCTGATACACCAACAATAATACGAGCTTTTTCTTTCATGCGCGGCATTGTACCATAATCTTAGCGGCCCCTGTTTACTTTTTTGTCCTGCTCAAAAAAGCAATCCGGGCCGCTTCAATCGCCTGTCAGACTGTGTTAAAATCTTCGCCATTTACAATCAAGGAGAATTCCATGGGCTACAACAAAATCAAAGTGCCGGCTGGCGAGAAGATTACTTTAAACAAAGATGGTTCATTAAACGTTCCCAATCATCCGATTATTCCTTTTATTGAAGGAGACGGCACTGGTGTGGATATTACTCCAGTCATGATCAAGGTGGTGGATGCCGCGGTGCAAAAAGCCTATGCAGGTAAACGCAAAATTGAATGGATGGAAGTTTTTTGTGGAGAAAAGTCTACCCATATTTATGATAAAGATACCTGGCTTCCCGATGAAACCTTAGCCGCTATTAAAGAATTTGTGGTATCGATTAAAGGGCCTTTGACTACTCCTGTGTCAGGCGGGATCCGCTCATTAAACGTAGCCTTGCGCCAAATGCTTGATTTGTATATTTGTTTGCGTCCAGTTCGCTATTTTAAAGGGGTGCCTAGCCCAGTTAAAGCGCCACAAGATGTGGATATGGTGATTTTTCGTGAAAACTCAGAAGATATCTATGCCGGAATTGAATGGAAAGCGGATTCAGCTGAGGCCATTAAAGTCATTCAATTTTTGCAAAATGAAATGGGCGTGAAAAAAATTCGTTTCCCTGAGCACTGTGGTATTGGTATTAAGCCTGTTTCCAAAGAAGGCACTCAGCGTTTGGTAAGGGCCGCAATTCAATATGCTATCGACAATGACAAGGATTCAGTTACCTTGGTGCATAAAGGCAATATTATGAAGTTCACGGAAGGTGGCTTTAAGGACTGGGGCTATGAAGTAGCTCAAAAGGAATTTGCTGCAGAGTTAATTGAACAAGGGCCATGGTGCCAGTTTAAAAACCCTAAGACGGGCAAAAACATTGTAGTGAAAGATGCGATTGCTGATGCTTTCTTACAACAAATTTTGTTGCGCCCTAAAGAGTATAGTGTGATCGCTACTTTGAACTTAAATGGTGATTATATTTCAGACGCTTTAGCGGCTCAGGTCGGCGGAATCGGTATTGCCCCAGGCGCTAATATCGGTCAAGACGCGGCTATTTTTGAAGCAACCCACGGTACTGCTCCTAAATATGCCGGCCAAGACAAGGTCAATCCTGGTTCCTTAATTCTTTCAGCTGAAATGATGCTACGCCATATGGGTTGGGCAGAAGCCGCTGATTTAATTATTGAGTCTATGGAAAAAACCATTGCAGCTAAAACCGTTACTTATGACTTTGAGCGGTTAATGGAAGGGGCTAAGCTCTTATCCTGCTCAGAGTTTGGTAATGCCATGATTAAAAATATGTAAGATTTGTTAGGGGCTTTATCGCTTAACAGCTAATCCTTCTCTATCTCTGGCTTGATGGCCAGGGATGGAGACTGTTTTTAATTGACTGATGTCTTAGGAAATAATGCTATTTCTCTGGGCGATCTGAATCGTATATATTTAGAAAAAGCTCAATCTTCTCATGAATTGATAAGTTATCATCTGTGGAACAGTGCTCTTCTTGGCAAAGCACAGCGGCAAATAGATCCAATAGCTGTCTAGTGTTAACTCTACCGTCTGTTTGAATGCTTAATCCCATTGCAAGCTCCTGGGGGAGTTCCAATAGAAGGGCTTTATTTTTACCTTCACCGATTTCTGAAATCAATCCTAATGACTTGCTCATAATTTTCTCAAATCTCGTGTCTGTAAAGGTATATATAGTAGCCGTATTTCAGTTTGACAATTTATTTATGATTTAGCGGCAATTTTAGTAAAAGTTTAGTTGCAGTTTATAGAGAAAAAATACAAGGAACATTTATTTGGATGTATTAATTCAACCACTTTCACTCTTTGCACCCTGGTTTTGGTCAAAAAAATATGGTATCTATAAATAAATAATCCTAAGATTTGCTGGTTAAAACAATGGTTGTGAAAGCGGCAGTAAAAAGCAAAAAAAAAACCAAGGCAAAGCGTACTGCGGTAAGCAATCCGCCTTTATTTCAGGTGGTTTTGCTCAATGATGACTATACCCCGATGGAGTTTGTGGTAAAGCTGCTCATCGAAATATTTGCGATGACCCATACTAAAGCCACTCACGTAATGATGCAAATTCACCATGAGGGAAAAGGGGTTTGTGGGATTTATACTCGTGATATTGCAGAAACAAAAGTCATGCAAGTTATTAGCTGTGCAAGGTCATATGGGCACCCATTAATGTGCCAAATGGAAAAAATTTAATGGACTTAAGCCTTTGCTCTTGATTTATTTTAAAGCTATCCCCATTTATAATCAGTAAGGCTCGATCTCAAGTTGAAAAATTAATGAACTGTGTCTAGGCTTAAAGCTACAAGACCAGAACAATAATAAAAGGCCCAATCATGTTAAGTAAAGACTTAGAAGTTACTCTGAATAAAGCATTTAAAGAAGCTCGTGCTAAAAGACATGAGTATTTAACCGTAGAGCATCTTTTACTGGCATTGTTAGATAACTACTCTGCTATGGAAGTCTTGACGGCATGCGGGGCCAAAATTGATGTATTACGTAACGAGTTGACTAGCTTTTTGGATAGTACCACTCCACGAATTCCAAATAACGAAACAGACCGCGACACCCAGCCTACCTTAGGCTTTCAAAGGGTATTGCAGCGTGCAGTATTTCACGTTCAGTCATCAGGCCGCACTGAAGTAACGGGCGCTAACGTATTAGTTGCCATTTTCAGTGAACAAGACAGCCAGGCTGTTTATTTCTTAAAACAGCAAAGCATTTCCCGTTTAGATATCGTTAACTATATCTCACACGGGGTATTGAAAGGCGATAGTCAAAAAATGGAAGATGAAGGCAGCCAGGAATTTGCTGAGAATGACCAGGAAGGCCATTCTAATAAATCGCCTTTGGACCTTTACTCGGTTAATTTAAACGAAAAAGCCAAACTCGGAAAAATTGACCCATTGATTGGTCGAGCAGCTGAAGTAGAGCGGGTCATTCAAATTATTTGTCGCAGACGTAAAAACAACCCTTTACTAGTCGGTGAAGCCGGGGTGGGTAAAACCGCAATTGCTGAGGGGCTGGCCAAGAAAATTGTAGATAAAGAAGTGCCTGCCGTTATTGCTAACTCCGTTGTGTATTCTTTAGATTTAGGCGCGCTTTTGGCCGGAACCAAATATCGCGGTGATTTTGAAAAACGCCTAAAATCCGTTCTCAAGCAGTTGCAGTCTGAAGAGGGCGCTATTTTATTTATCGATGAAATTCACACTATTATTGGAGCGGGGGCGGCTTCTGGCGGTGTAATGGATGCCTCTAATTTAATTAAACCTTTGCTTTCAAGCGGGGAGTTACGCTGTATAGGTTCAACCACTTATCAAGAATATCATACCATTTTTGAAAAAGACCATGCTTTGGCACGACGCTTCCAAAAAGTGGATGTAGAAGAGCCTACAGTAGATCAAACTTTTGAAATATTAAAAGGCTTAAAACCTTATTTTGAAAAACACCACCAAGTTAAATATACCATAGAAGCTTTGCGAGCTGCAGCTGACCTTTCAGCTAAGCACTTAACAGAGCGTTTTTTGCCTGACAAAGCGATTGATGTGATTGATGAAGTAGGTGCTTATCAACGTTTGGCTCCAGAAGGCAAAAGGAAAAAGCAAATTGGCGTGGCTGATGTAGAAAATATTGTCGCAAATATGGCGAGAATTCCTGCTAAGACCGTATCCGCTTCTGATAAAGAGTCTCTGCAAAATCTCGAACGTGATTTAAAAATGTTGGTTTATGGTCAAGATGAAGCCATTACTTTGCTGGTGACTAATATTAAATTGGCTAGGGCTGGATTAAGAGACGCTAATAAGCCTTGGGGATCCTTTTTGTTTGCAGGTCCAACCGGGGTAGGTAAAACTGAAGTGACCCAACAATTAGCTAAACTGCTTGGAGTAGAGTTATTAAGATTTGATATGTCTGAATACATGGAACAGCATAGTGTTGCTCGTTTAATCGGAGCGCCCCCAGGATATGTTGGATTTGACCAGGGGGGGTTACTGACCGATGCAGTCACCAAGCACCCCTATTCAGTATTATTGATGGATGAAATGGAAAAAGCCCATCCTGATGTCTATAACCTGTTATTGCAGGTAATGGATAACGGCACTTTAACTGACAGCAATGGCCGTAAGGCTGATTTCAGGCATGTCATTATCATTATGACTACCAATGCCGGTGCCTTTGAAGGTAGTAAAAACACCATGGGCTTTGCGGCTCAAGACCGTGCTCATGACAGCTTGGACGTGATCAAGCATGCGTTTACTCCTGAGTTTCGTAACCGTCTTGATGCCATTGTTCAGTTTAAACCGCTTTCCCAAGACAACGTGCGCAATGTGGTGGACAAATTTATTGCTCAGCTACAGGGCCAGTTGGACGATAAAGGGGTTTCATTGGAAGTTGAAATGGAAGTTCGCAATTGGCTGGCTGAACATGGCTATGACCAAAAGATGGGTGCAAGACCCATGTCTCGTCTGATTCAAGAGAAAATTAAAAAGCCTTTGGCAGAAGAAATCCTATTTGGCAAACTGGCTAATGGTGGGCGAGTTCATGTCAGTGTTGATAACGATGAGCCTGCCTTTGAGTACACGGCTAAAGCTGTGGAAGAAGAGAAAAAACCAGCGCATTCCAATAAACATTAATTGATTATTCTTTTGCTTGATACATGCCATTCCCGCGAAAGCGGGAATGTTGTTTTAAAATCCCGGAAGGCAAATCTGTGTTAAGAAAATCTATTACTTATTCCTGAATTTAATCCGGCCTTTGTTTAAATCATAAGGGGTCATTTCGACGGTGACTCTATCTCCGGTTAAGATGCGGATATAGTTTTTACGCATTTTACCTGAGATATGGGCTGTGATAACATGGCCGTTGTCGAGTTGGACGCGAAACATCGTATTAGGAAGCGTATCAATTACAGTGCCTTCTAATTCAATTTGATCTTCTTTAGCCATAGTTAAATATTTTCCTTTTTGCTTGAAGTTAGGGATTTTGCGCTAGAATCGCTCTAATTTCAAGTAAGTTTAGCAATATTTATAAAGCCAGTAATGGACTTTCTTGACGGATTGCTTACTTGCAAAAGCGGCTTTGAATTCATCGTGATAATCAAAAACTTGCAAATACCAGTCTGCAATAGCCTCATTGAGCTTACATGATAATAGCTGCCCTGGGCCATTTGCTGATACGCTAAACTTATCTAAATAGGATAGTCCTTGGCCTAGGGCTTTAATGAAAGCTTCTTTTTGAGACCATATTTGGAAAAAACTTTGTCTTCTGTGCAAAGGCGCCAGCGCTAGCAAAGCTTGGTATTCCTCTTTTGCAAAAAAACGCGCAGCCAACTCAAGTTCATCGCAGGCCTTTATTTTTTCAATATCTACCCCAATGCTATGCCCTAAAGTAAATGCAAATAAAGCCTGTGGTCCGCTATGAGAGACGTTGAACTGCAAAGCTTGGTTTAGCAGTTCAGGTTTACCTAGGCTCTGGTAATGAAATTCAATTTTATCAGGGCTTTGAGCAAGAACTCCTGCTAAAAGTTCGCGCAGAATACCCCTGGCTGCAATGAAATGACAGCGATGCTCTGGAAAGTAAAAGCGATTAGCCCGTGCTTTTTCAGAATCAGATAAACTGTTCCAATACCGATCTATAGCATTTTGCTCGCAAGATAAGTTTGCAGCAACCAGATGAACTTCATTGGCGTGAATATTCAATGCTTGGTCTAGGGTTTGCCAGATGATACTCATGCTAATAAACTCGGCATGGTTTTATGGTATATGCGTAAATTGTGGCGATGCAGCTGCCAGTCAGCCATAGCTTTGTCCATCAAAGCATAAAAGCCCGGGCCGTGGTTCATTTCGCGCAGATGACAAAGCTCATGGATGATGACGTAGTCAATGCATTCAATAGGGTATTGAATGAGCTCTATGTTTAAACTGATTTTTTGGTTTAAACCACAGCTGCCCCAGCGGCTTTTCAAGGCTTTAATTCTCAAGGCTTTTGGAAAAGGGAGTTTAAGCTGCTCAACTAGTTGATAGCAATAATGAAGCCTTTGTAAAAATAACTGGCTCGCTTCTGCCTTGTACCAATCTTTTAATAAGGTTTCGATGTTATCAAGTCCGGAGGAGTGCAAAATTAAGTCGGCAGATTGTAATGCAATGGATTCACTTTCTGCTTGCTTGATCTGTAATGTGTAAGCTTTGCCTAAATAATAACAAATACTACCCTGTGAAAAGCGTTGTTTAGCTATCAGTTGCTTTTGCTCGAGGGCTTTTTGCTGAGTCACTATCCAGTTGGCTTTTTTAAGAATAATACTTTCTATCCATTGTAAGCTGGTCGATAAGGGGGCTTTAATCAATAAGCTTGAATCAGGCTTGACCCTAAGCATAATGCTTTTTCTTCTTGCAAGTTGCAGTGTGCAGAAGAAGCGGTAGTTTTCGTGACTAAATTCAAATTGCTGCATACCGCTTCCATCTCTTATATATTGGTATATTGTAAAGCCTAGTGTAAAATGAGCATAACAATTCTACCAAGTTTAGGCCTATGTTTGAAGAAGCTCAAAAAATAGTGCAAAAAGAACTTTCCCCTCAGCTTTCATTGGGGCTGGAGCTTTCTCATTCTTTAACTTTTGAAAACTTTTATTCAGGCAAAAATCAGCAAGTTGTCCAAACTCTACAAGATTTTGCCGATAATAAAGCCGAGCATTTTATTTACTTGTGGGGTAGTGAGGGGGCTGGAAAAACTCACTTATTGCAGGCAACTTGCCATCATGTGCTTGAGCTACAGCAAAGCGCAATTTATGTCTCTTTGAGCAAGCTCAATCAATACGCTGAGGCCATTTTAGACAACCTGCATAATTTATCATTGGTCTGTATTGATGACATTCAACATGCAGCTAAACATGAGCTTTGGGAAGAACGCCTATTTGTTTTGTTCAATGAAATTGTCGCGCATAAAGGTAGGCTTTTGATTGCAGCAGATAAGCTGCCGAATCAGCTAGGAATGCAGCTAAACGATTTGGTTTCTCGCTTGAACTGGGGTTTAACTTTTAAAGTGCAGGAACTTGATGATGCGGATAAAATTGCTGCTTTAAAACAGCAAGCCTATCAAAGCGGTTTGGTTTTACCTGATGAGGTGGCACAGTTTTTAATCGCTAGGGTAAAACGCGATATGCCATCTTTATTGGAAGCTTTTAAAATTTTAAATCAGGCTTCCATAACAGAAAAGCACCGCTTAACGGTGCCTTTCGTAAAGAAAATCTTAAAACTCTAAATTACTCTTCATCTGTAAGGTTATTTTTATGACTGGTTTTATGATGGTCTTGCAGTTTGTCTTTTAATTTACCAATTTGCTTATCCAGTTTATCGACTACTTCATCAATAGCCTGATATAAGTCATGGGTTTGGCTTTCAGCAAAAATTTCATGACCCATAATATGTAGTTTAGCTTCAGCTGTTTGCACGCCTTTTTCAATTGAAAGTATCATCATAGGGTGGCTGATATATTCAAGGTAGCGCTCTAGCTTTTTGAATTTGTCGTAAACATGGTTACGAATTGCATCGGTAATTTCGACATGACGAGCAGTGATTTGTAAGTCTAGCATGGTTTCCCCTCTTAAGAACTTATTGATGTTTTAATTATAAACGGAATTCGGTACCCAAATAAACCTGTTTAACCTGTTCGTTGTTTAAAATTTCGCTAGGGCTGCCTTGGGCAATAATTTCCCCGGCATTGGCAATATAAGCGCGCTCGCAGATATCAAGGGTTTCTCTTACATTGTGGTCGGTAATCAAAATGCCGATATTTTTTTGCTTTAAATGCGTGATAATGCGTTTAATGTCGATCACGGAAATAGGGTCAACCCCCGCAAAAGGTTCGTCCAATAAGATAAATTGGGGTGAGGTGGCCAGGGCCCTTGCAATTTCTACTCTTCTTCTTTCACCGCCGGACAGGCTTAAACCCAAAGTGTGGCGAATATGTCCAATATGTAATTCTTCTAAAAGATATTCCAGTCTTTCTTGGCGTTCCTGCTCACTTAAATGGCTCTGGGTTTCCAAAATAGCCATTATATTATCTTCTACTGAAAGCTTACGAAATACAGAAGGTTCTTGCGGAAGATAGCCAATACCTTTATGTGCTCGGCGATGAATCGGCAGGCTGGTAATGTTTTCATGATCTAGCAAAATCTTGCCGCTACTGGCCTTAACTAAGCCGACTATCATATAGAAGCCAGTGGTTTTTCCTGCGCCGTTAGGGCCTAATAGCCCAACAATTTCGCCACTGTTAACTTCTATAGACATATCTTTAACAACCCAACGGGTCTTATATTTTTTGCCAAGATTTAATGCTTGTAGTGTGTGTTTAGTCATGAGGCAACTTTTCTTGAGTATAAGGGGGTAAAATAATCGTAGTAGGTACCTGAGAATTGCTAGGACTTTGAACGACTTTTGTTTCGGTATTATAGATAATTAAAGGACCTTTGAAAATATTATTGTTTTGATTCAAATAAGCATTATCTTGAAATTTAAGAACATGCTGAGTGAATATATAGCTTATGATTTGGGCTTGGCCGTGAGCAATGTGATCCTGAGGGCTTGGTTGATATTGGCTTCGAGCCGGATTGCCGAAAGCTGTAACATCTTGAACGCCACCGCCCTGGGCTTTGCTTAACACAAGTTTATCGCCGCTAAGCTGTCTTGAGCCTTGCTTTGCCGCAACATTGCCTTGGTAGGTCATGGTGCCGGCATTAAGGTCTAGAATAGCCTGATTGCTGCTGATATGAAGCAGCTGATTGCTGTCCGAATCTAAGCCCCAGCTTATGCTGCTTAAAAAAACAAAGCCTAAAAATAGGTTACGGATGAAGCTTGGGTTCATAAGTGCTGTTAACCTGCGATAAAAGAGTGACTCGCTGTAATTTAAAATAAGCTTCGGCCCCCACTGCAGTGGTAATATTGCGAGTGCCTGGCTCTGTAATGCTGATAGGATAAGAAGTCTCTGCATAGTTTTGCTGCGGGTAGATAGTGACAGACTGAGTTTGTATAGAAATAGGTCGGATCTTTGTAGAAGCATCTCGAGTCAGTACAACATTGCCGGACAATATGACTTGGTTATTGTTATTAAGGGTCTGTCCTTGCGGAGCGCTTAAATGCCAAGGAGGGCTGCCAGCTTGATTGTAGGCAGTTGCTAATAAGTTGGTAAAATTGTTATTGCCATTACTGAATTGGGTAATAGAGTCTACTGAGCCTGAATAGGCAAGCTGCCCTAGTTGATTTGTTTGATGCAAGGTGACATGTTCGATAAAACCAGTTTGAGTCACCACTCCGCTATCCACCGGAATTTCGCTATTTTTTATCGCCATCCAGCTTGTTATGCTGACCAAAACACCCAAGGCGATGGTAGAAAATGCCGCCTGCTTGCTTAACATTTTAGCCGGCCTCTTTTGGAGAGTGCAGTATAGAGCCGTCTTTAAAAAAAGATTCCTGGATTGCTTGTAAATGGCCCTGAGCTGACATGATCAGCTCACATAGTTCACGCACTGCGCCTTTACCGCCTTTTGCTCGAGTTTGATAATGAGCATGAGGAACAATAAATGCATCAGCATCTGCTACGACCGCTGCCAATCCTACTTTTTTCAATAAAGGCAAATCAGGCAAATCATCACCAAGATAAGCTGTTTGCTCTGGGCTTAATTGCAATTGTTGAATCAAGCTCAAGTAAGCAGGGAGTTTATTAGGCTGACCTTGAAAGACATGCTTGACTTCTAAGTCTTGCATTCTTCTTGCGACAATATGAGACTGTTTGCCGGTAATAATGGCCAGCTCCACGCCAGTTTTCATTAAAAGGCGCATGCCAAGCCCGTCTCTAACATTAAAAGCTTTAAGTTCTTCTTTATCATTGCCAATATAAAGCTTAGCGTCAGTGAGCACTCCATCCACATCTAAAATAAGCAGCTTGATATGTTTGGCTCGTTCAATTAAATCATTTTGCATAGGTCGTCTCTATATTCCAGCAAGCAATAAATCATGCATATGTAATACCCCGGCTACACGATTATCTTCATGGGTAACCACTAAAGAAGTAATTTTATAGTTTTCCATAATATTAAGGGCTTCAATGGCAAGATCATCTGGCCTAACGGTTTTAGGTGTTTTAGTCATCACTTCAGAAACGGCGATTCCTTTTAGTTCGCCGCCTTTTTCAAAAGCACGTCTTAAATCTCCGTCTGTAAAAATACCAAGCAGATGTTGATTATCATCAACGACTGTCGTGACTCCAAGCTTTTTTCGAGTGACTTCTAAAATGGTTTCTTGCAAATTTGCTCGAGGTGAAACCACAGGGATTTTATCTCCACTGTGCATCAAGTCTTTTACTGTTAACAGCAAGCGCTTACCTAATGATCCGCCTGGGTGAGAAAAAGCAAATTCTTCCGCGGTAAATCCTTTCGCCTCTAATAAGGCAATGGCAATAGCGTCCCCCATCACTAAGGTGGCGGTGGTGCTGGCAGTAGGCGCTAGGCCTAGAGGACAAGCCTCTTTGTCCACGCTTACATCCAAATTTATGGTAGCCGCTTTTGCAAGCGGAGAGCTTGGATCGCCTGTTATGCTGATAACGGGAATATTCAGCCGTTTCATCAGAGGCAATAAGCTTAAAACTTCCGCAGTTTTTCCTGAATAAGAAATGGCGATAATGACATCTTGATATGTGATCATGCCAAAATCGCCATGACTGGCTTCAGCGGCATGAATAGAAAAAGCAGGGCTGCCGGTGCTGGCTAAGGTTGCTGCAATTTTATTACCGATATGACCCGATTTTCCCATGCCAAGAACTACAATTCGACCTTGGCAACTTTTTAGAATATTGCAAGCTTGATCGAAGCTGTCGTTAATTTTGCTATGAAGCCTTTGTATAGCCTCAAGCTCAATTCTGATGACTTCTTGCGCTCTGGCCTGAAAGCTCATATAGTTACCTCGAGGGGTTAATTTTTTAATTGTTCATATTATCACAAAGGATAGTACAACTTGCAAAAAACTAATGAAATTAATGGAGACAATGTAGTTTGCTTGCAGCATCTTACCTTTTCTCGCGGCCCAAGAAAGATATTTAACGATGTCAGCTTTAACTTTCAAAGAGGCAAGGTGACGGCGATTTTGGGCCCAAGTGGTACAGGTAAAACAACTTTGTTGCATTTAATGGGAGGCTTATTGCGTCCTGATAGGGGAAGCCTTAGCGTATTGGGCGAAGAAGTTCCCATGCTTCCTACCAAAAGATTATTTGCTCTGCGTAAAAGAATGGGTATGTTGTTTCAAAGTGGGGCCTTATTTACTGATTTAACCGTGTTTGACAATGTCGCTTTTCCCATTCGAGAACACACTGACCTACCTGAAAGTTTAATTCGAGACATCGTATTAATGAAGCTTGAAGCAGTGGGTTTAAGAGGGGCAAAATCGCTTATGCCTGCTGAGTTATCGGGAGGAATGTCACGTCGAGTGGCTTTGGCCCGTGCTATTGCTTTGGACCCTGAGATTATGCTTTATGATGAGCCATTTACCGGCCAAGATCCTATTTCAATGGGTGTTCTGGTAAAATTGATCCGTACTTTAAATGATGCGCTGCATTTAACTTCTATTATTGTGTCGCATGATGTAAAAGAAGTCTTAAGTATTGCGGATTATGTTTATATTATTTCAGGTGGCAAAATGATCGGGCATGGCACGCCCAAAGAAATTGTTAATGTCCACGATGAAAGAGTGGACCAATTTGTGCATGGCAGACCTGACGGTCCGGTTCCATTCCACTATCCTGCAAAACCTTTACGCAAAGATTTTATTGAAAGGTAACACTAAAATATGACAAATTTTTTAACTCGATTAGGGCGTTGGGGCATAGACTCGACAGGCAGTTTTGGCCGATTTGGGCTGTTTTTGCTGCGAGTGTTATTTGGCCGGGTCCCGATGGGACAGCTGGTAGCCCAAATCTATGCAGTAGGAGTTTTGTCTTTAGCCATTATTTTTGTTTCGGGTTTATTTATTGGCTTTGTTTTAGGCTTGCAAGGCTATAACACTTTATCCAAGTTTGATGCTTCTGGTTCTTTGGGCCAATTGCTTGCATTAAGCATTGCAAGAGAGCTAGGCCCTGTAGTGACTGCTTTGTTATTTGCAGGACGTGCGGGAAGTGCTTTAACTTCAGAAATCGGCTTGATGAAAGCCACCGAACAGTTGTCTTCCATGAAGATGATGGGAGTAGATCCCATTAGAAGAGTGGTGGCTCCAAGGTTTTGGGCAGGTCAAATTTCAATGCCAATTTTAATGCTGATATTCAGTGCGGTGGCTATACTAGGCGGCTATTGGGTTGGGGTGTCATGGCTTGGAGTTGATGCAGGTTCATTTTGGAACAATATGCAAAGCTCAGTTGACTTCCATGAGGATATTCTCAATGGTATTATTAAAAGCATTGTGTTTGGATTTGTGGTAACTTGGATCGCTGTATATGAAGGATATTCTTGTGTCCCCACTTCTGAAGGGATTGCTAGGGCAACAACTAAAACAGTTGTTTATTCATCGTTAGCAGTTTTAGGGCTAGATTTCTTTTTGACTGCTATCATGTTTAAGTAAGCACTGCATTTTTTACAAAGGAAATATTATGATTCGGAAAAGTATAGAAGTTTGGGTAGGGATATTAATGCTAATGGCTGGCCTAGCTTTAGCATTCTTGGCATTAAAAGTAAGCGGTTTATCAATGGACAACGATATTTTTGGCGCGCAAAGTTATCATGTTACTGCTGTTTTTAGTGACATAGGTGGATTAAAAGTTAGAGCGCCGGTTAGAATCGCCGGTGTGCAAATTGGTACCGTTACTGCTATTGACCTAAATCCTCAAACCTATCAGGCCCAGGTCACTTTAAGTATTAATAAAGCAATTGATAACTTACCAAGCGATACCAGCGCAAGCGTTACCTCATCAGGAATACTTGGCGATAATTATGTTAGCTTGAGCCCAGGTTATAGTAGCAGCAGTTTGAAAGAAGGTAGCAAAATTATCACCACTTACGCAGCCACTAATTTACAATCCTTGATTTCTACTTTTATCAGCAACTCCAATAATAACAATAATAGCGGAGCTAAAAAATAATGAGTAAATTACCATCTGCTTTAACAAGCTTTGCGCTGGGACTTTTTTTCTTGCTAGCTGGCAATTGTGCATTAGCAGCAACCGTACAAAACCCGGTCACGATGATTCAGGGCACGGTCACTAAATTGCAAACCCAAATTGCCCAGCAGAAAACCAGCTTATCTCAAGATCCTCAAAAGCTTTATCAATTGGTTAAAACGGTGGTGATGCCAGATGTCGATGTCAATGAAATGGCAGCCATGACTTTAGGGCCAAAATGGCGTACAGCCACCCCTGCGGAAAGACAGCAGTTTATCGATGAGTTTGGGTTTTTGCTAACCAAGACCTATGCCAATGCTTTATTGACCGTGACTGATTATAATGTGACTGTTTTTCCATTAAGAGACAACTCTTGGCAAACAGAACAGTATGTTAGTGTAAGCGGTACCGTTTCACCGAAAAATGGCGGTGAAAGTTCAGCGGTAACTTACTACCTTGAGCGTTCTGGCAATAGTTGGAAAATCTATGATATGGCGGTGGAAGGGGTCAGCTTTATGAAAAACTTCCAATCGCAATTTCAGTCATTTGCCAACATGCAAGATCTACTAGTCCGTTTAACAGAGCTTAATAGCAGTCAATCCTAAATGAACCATACCAATATAAACCTTACTGTTTCTGAATCTGGTCAATGGGGGCTCAAAGGCGAGCTCACTATGATGTCATTGTCTGGGTCTTGGCGTTCCTTGGAAAGTTCAAGACCTGTCAAATCATCTTGGTCTATTGATTTTACAGGCATTACCCAAATGGACAGTGCGGGAGTGGCTTTTTTGCTTGATTGTATTCGCTATGCGGAAACTTTAAAGCTGAGGCTAGAATTTTTAAATTTATCACATGAGGTATTTGAACTGATTGAAGCTCAAGGTGTGATGAGCTTAATTGAACCTTATTTAAAGGTAAAACATGGTTCCACAAGAAATTAAAGATTTAATCGAAACTAAGCTGCCTGGTGTTCAAGCTTTCGTCAATAGTGAAGACAACGTGCATTTTTCAGCTATAGTAATAGGGGAAATTTTTAGAGGCCAAAGGGTCGTTAAACAGCAACAGATGGTTTACGCCGTTTTGGGAGACAAAATTACAAGTGGTGAAATTCACGCATTAGCGTTAAGAACATTGACACCAGAAGTTTGGGAAAAAGAACAACATGACAGATAAGTTAGTCATTCATGGCGGCAGACCGTTAATTGGAACGATACCTGTTTCAGGAGCAAAGAACGCCGCATTGAAAATTTTAGCAGCCAGTTTACTGCCCAATGGGCCAGTGAAAGTTGGCAACCTTCCACATTTGCATGATCTTACTACCATGCTTGAGCTTTTATGCGAGCTGGGCTGTAAGATTACATTTAACGATAAGCTTACTGCGCAAATCGACCCCACTACCGTCAATAACCTGGTAGTGCCTTATGATTTGGTTAAAGCAATGCGGGCTTCTATCGTAGTGCTAGGGCCTTTGCTGGCGCGATTTAAGCAAGCCAGCGTCGCATTGCCTGGGGGCTGTGCTATTGGTTCTAGGCCTATCGATATCCATTTAGATGGACTTCGCACGATGGGGGCTGAAATCGATGTGGTTGAAGGCTTTGTTAAAGCAAGAGTAAA
>JARDZR010000075.1 GCA_029240715.1 Gammaproteobacteria bacterium | reverse complement strand
CTTTGTAAGCTTCAATTTGACTGAGCGCGGCATTGATCTTAGCTTGAGCTTCATTAACAATCGCAGTCAGTTCATTTCCGTTATTTGAAAACATCATTTCATTCCTTTGTTTAGATTAGTCTATTATGCATAATAGACTGTGTCCATATCGTTTAAAAAAGTAAGAATTTATGCAGCATATTAAAAACTGGGCAAAATCAGCTAATAATCAAGACATTGCACTTTACTGTAGCGAAGGGGCTTTTTTAGAACAACCTATTTTGCTGATAGGCGGTACGCATGGCGATGAACCTGAAGGTGTAATTCTAGCTGAAGCACTTTTGGCCCATTTAAAAGCTCATCCTGAATCAGCTTCTGTTCCCTGGATTTTAATTCCCTGCATTAACCCGGATGGCTATGTCAAAAATGAAAGGGTCAATGGCCATGGGGTAGATCTAAACAGAAATTACCCAGCTTCCAACTGGTCAAATGAACATAGCAAACCCCGTTATTTTCCGGGGCCACATCCTGCATCCGAACCTGAAATTCAGGCTTTGGTCAAATTAATCATCGATGTAAAGCCAAAGCTTATTATTCATTTCCATTCCATTGAGGACCCTTGTATCGTTTGTACAGGCAAGCCCGGCTTAAAAGCCGCTGAGATTTTATCAAAAGTTTCAGGCTATCCTGTCAAAGAGGATATTGGCTACCCCACGCCAGGCAGTTTAAGCGAATACGGCTGGCATGATCTTAAAATTCCTGTGATCTGTATAGAAGAACGGGAAAAAATAGATTTAAACAGCATTTGGCCAAGGTTCAAAAAAGCTTTGCTTGAAATTTTAGCATAGAATAACCTCTATTTTGTATAGATCTCATCAAAAAAACTGTTAAGATATTGTCATATTATTTAAATGGAATTTAAGCTTAAATGGAGATTAATAATGCTTAGAGCTGAATTAGCAACAGCAATACAAAATTACTATCAGCACAAAGCCCTAGGGCAAGCTGCCAGAGTTTTGCCTCATGCTATAGGCGGCAGTAATCCTTTAATCAGCGGGCTTCTGGAAATGGCGGCTATTCAAGGCAAGCCAGAATTATCCAATGAAGAGAAATTAACAATTTTATTGGCCTATGACACTTTGCCCGAAGGAAGCCAAGCAAAAGCCTCTTTGCAAATTTTGGCCAATAGAATTAGTGAAGATCCTCTAGTAGTTGAGGTGGCACATATGATCAAAGCTAAGGCAATGCCTCAATCCTTGGGAGAAGGGTTAAAACGTGCTCTCATAATGGATGAGAGTATTTGTGATGTTGGTGGGCTTGAGTTAATGATGAAGCTTTTGAGAACAGACTGTAGCAAAAACACTGAAGTTTTTGACTTAAAAATACATGAGTTAGGGATTGTAAATAAATTGATGTTGGCATTGCCGGAAAGCGAGCAAACGCCAAGCAGTTTGGAATTATTGATACGTTTTTGTAAAACGGAAAATATTTTCTGCGTGACTGATTGTGAAAGGGCGGTTAATGCTTTTACCAAGCTGCAAGATCAATACAAAACAGTAGCGGTTTTACAAGAAATTTTCAAACTTGCTTGCAAACAAAGTGATATTTTTAACAGCTATGAATTCCACTATAAAATGGATCAGCTAAACTTAGTTCTAAATACCTCTATTCCAGCAGAGTTCAGAAATGCTTTGGTTTATACAGTTTTGATTTCAGGTTTTTATCAATGGTGGGCAGAGGTGGAGGCAGGACTTGCTCAGGAAGCCGAAGCACGCCCAGGGTTTATTGAACCTGAAGTTAGAGAAAGAGCCGCAGTCCAACTGGTTTTAGCACATGCTTATTTGGCTGTTGATGAAAAAGAGGCGGCAAAGAGCTGTTTTAAAGAAGCTGCAAGATTGGGCTCAAAATATGCGAGTAATTATTTAGATTACGCTCATGCTATGCCAGGTTTGTATGCAAGCTCAAGCACATTAAGTCAAGCTTCAGGCGGAGCGGCTTCTGCTAGCTCACGGACTTCTCCGGGTTTCTAATGTATATCAGTTTCAAGCTCCAAATAGGGGCTTGAAAAACCATCTAGCCCCCTTAGGTTTTCAAGCAGTTTCCGATATAATGGGAGAAAATCGGCAGGATTCATTATGAAAGATCAAGATAAACCAGACAGCACCCATTTTGGCTTTAAAGAAGTAGCTTGGGCTGAAAAACAGAAAAAAGTCGCTGAAGTGTTTAGCTCGGTTGCCAACAAATATGATGTCATGAACGATGTGATGTCATTTGGCATTCATCGGCTTTGGAAGCGGCATACTATTAGCGTGAGCAAAGTAAAACCGGGTCAAAAAGTGCTGGATTTGGCTGGCGGCACGGGAGACCTAGCCATGAAATTTGCCGAATTAGTCGGCAAAAACGGCCTGGTGGTATTGGCCGATATCAATCCCGATATGCTAAATGAGGGTCGCAAAAGACTTGAAGATAAAGGCCATATCGGACAAATAAAATACTCGCAGGTTAATGCTGAAAGCTTACCATTCCCGGATAATTATTTTGACTGTATCACCATCGCCTTTGGCTTGAGAAATGTAACCGATAAAGACCAGGCCCTGCGTGAGATGTGCCGAGTCTTAAAGCCTGGCGGCCAGGCCTTAATTTTAGAATTTTCTCACCCCGTCTTAGCTATTAAACCTTTATACGATGTATATTCCTTTCATATTCTGCCCAAAATGGGCAAATTGATTGCTCAAGATGAAGACAGCTATCGCTATTTAGCCGAGTCGATTCGCAAACATCCCGATCAGGACAGCTTAAAAAACATGATGAAACAAGCGGGCTTTGATGAAGTGGATTACAGCAATTTATCTGGCGGGATTGTCGCGTTGCACAGAGGGATAAAGTGGTGAGCCTGCTATGAAAATCATTCGTAATGCGCTAGCTGCTCTGATTGAAAAAACCTTAAATAGCTATTTGAATTTAGATCCTGAACTGTCTGATTTAATCGGGCCATTACAAGCTAAAACTTTAAAAGTAACGGTAGAAGACTGGAACTTAAATATTTTTTTAGCGCCTCATGCTAAAGGTTTTAGAATTTACTTAAAAACCAATATGGATGCTTCGGTTGGTGTAAGCGGACGCTTAACTGATTTGATGGAATTTGCATTAAGCCGCCACCCCCAAGCCTTAATTAGTTCAGGAAAAATTAAGCAAAGCGGAGATATTCATATTTTACAAAGCTATCAAAGCTTTATTGAGAAAAGCCAAATTGATTGGGAAGGTTTGCTCGCCAAAGTCATAGGCGAAGCGGCAGCTTTTGAACTATGTAAAAAGGCTAGGCAGGCTAAAGCTTGGCAAAAAGACAGTTTAAGGAGTAGCTGCCAGGACCTTTCAGAATATTTGCAGGAAGAAAGCCGCTTATTGCCCCCTCGGGAAGAAGTGGAAGATTTTTTTGAAGACATAGCCAAACTTCGCGAAGATGTTGAGCGTTTAGAAGCAAAAATTAATTTGTTTCATTCTAAGTAATAGCCAAAAGCTTACAAGGCTTTCAGAGCCGTCCTATTTTTTTAAATAGCCCTCTAAATTAATATTAAAAATAAAAAGTTTTAAATTTGCTAATATTAAGGAGAGGGCTATGCTGCTGACACAAAAAACCATGTTAATTGAATCCAATGGATTTTCGGGCTGGCATGCATTAGCAAGAACCTGGCAGGAGGCCAGTGTTGGCAAAAAGTTTGTAATGCTGGGAGGCGCTATATTTGCTTTGAGCGCTGTAGCTGTAGGGGTAGGCTTGGCTTTAGGTTTTGGCGTGCCACCACAAAGCACTATTGAAGCAATGAAATATGCTTATGAAGGGTTCTCTGCAGCAAAACATATTTATAATGCGGCTCGCGGCCTTTTTAATGCTGTTAGCCAATATTTTTCAAAAGATACTAAGACTGAGCAAGGACGCATTACTACTGTTGTTCCATTTATGCAAACTATGCAGCAGGCTAAGTTTGCAGAACAGAGCTTAGCTGCGCAAGCAGCTTAAATTTCCTGCTTGGGGTTTTCATTGGAATCCTATATACTTTTGAAGTTAATGATATGAGGATATTTCAATGAGTTTTCACAACCAGTCTTTTACTTTCGATGATGTTTTGTTAATCCCTTCTTACAACCACTATGAGTCTCGCCGCATGGTGGATATTTCCGTGACAGATCGCAGCGGCAAGCTAAGCTTAGAGCTGCCGATTTTTACTGCCAATATGGATACCATTACCGAGCATAATATGGCCAATTTTATTGGCTCAAAAGGCGGCATGGGAGTAATGCATCGATTTATGAGCATTGCTGACAATATTGCTGAATTTAAAAAATGCCAGCATAAAGTATTTGTTTCTGTCGGCTGTTCAGAAGCTGAATTAGAAAGAGCCAAAGCCCTAAGCGATGCCGGAGCGGAATATTTTTGTGTCGACGTGGCCCATGCTCATGCCAAATATGTGGGCAAAACCCTTAAGCAATTACGCGACATGTTTCCTAATGCTTGCATTATGGGCGGGAATGTGGCGACTTATGCGGGAGCTGATTACTTAGCTTCCTGTGGGGCTGACATTATTAAAGTGGGTATTGGTGGCGGTTCAGTTTGCAGCACTCGTATTAAAACTGGATTTGGAGTGCCTACTCTTTCTTCAGTTCAAGAATGTGCAAAAATAGACCGTTCGATTGTAGCTGATGGTGGAATCCGAGCCGCAGGAGACGTCGTGAAGGCCTTAGCTTTTGGTGCGGATTTTGTGATGCTTGGCGGTATGTTTGCTGGAACCAGGCCAACCCCTGGAGCGCCTGTGACTAATGCTAATGGTAAAAAAGTAAAAATGTATCGCGGCATGGCAAGCCAAGAAGCCCAAGCTGACTTTATGGGGAATATGCCTGAGTGGAAAACCGCAGAAGGGGTTGCCACAGAAGTGCCTTATCGTGAAAACGAAGAGTTGATCGTGGCCGATATTGTAGGTGGTTTACGCTCCGGTTTAACCTATGGCGGCGCGGCCACTATTCGTGAACTGCAAAGAAAATTAAACTACACTTTAATTACGCCTGCAGCCAGGATTGAAAGCTTACCGCATAAAACTTTGAGCTAGACTGATTCCCGCGAAAGCGGGAATAAAGTCTCTATGCTAGAATCATTAGCTAATAAGTATTAATGGGGACAATCTTATGAAAAAATTGCTTCAACTTACTGCTATTGCCAGCGCAATGCTGTTTTCGGTCAGTGTTTATGCAGATCAACACGCTAATACGCCCAAACAAACGATTAACGTTGGAGTAGACCAACATTTAGTAAGAATCGCTTTGCCTGCTAATGCAACTACAGGTTATCAATGGTATGTCAGCAATTATAATACTGAGCTTATGACTTTAAGCTCTTATCACTATCTGGCTCCTACTAATCATAGAGTGGGTGCCGGTGGCACAGCTGAGTTTACCTTTACGGTTAAACCTGCTTTCCATGTGGCGCCTCAAATTACTGAAGTAGACTTTATTTACGGGCAATCTTGGGATATGACGGGTGCGACTTCAAGAGTGATTAGCTTAACTTC
>JARDZR010000074.1 GCA_029240715.1 Gammaproteobacteria bacterium | reverse complement strand
GGTAAGTTTTCAGGAGGGGAGAAAGCAAGGTTGGCTTTAGCTATCATTGTTTGGCAAAAACCCAATGTTTTATTATTGGATGAGCCCACCAACCACTTGGATATTGATATGCGAGAAGCCTTGGTTTCTGCTTTGCAAGACTTTGACGGAGCTGTCGTAACCGTTTCCCATGACAGGCATTTATTAAGAACGACCATGGATGAGTTTTATACGGTTTATGCTGGAGTGGTTGCTCCGTTTGACGGAACGATCGAGGATTACTCAGTATGGCTTTCAGATCAGCAAAAGATGCTTAGAGTTAAGAAGCCTGCTGAGCCTAAAGTCAAAGCTGAAAAGCCAGCCCAAGGGCCTGATAAAAAAGCGCTGGTTCAAAAGTTGCAAAAGTGTGAAGAGCAGATAGAAAAGCTGCAGGGCAGGCTTAAAGAAATACAACATGCGCTTTCTGACTCCAAACTATACGAAAGCCAAAATAAGCTTGAGCTTGATAAATGGCTTGAAGAGCAAAAAAACTGCCAGAACCAACTGGCTTTAAGCGAGTCATTATGGTTAGAATTATCCGAACAGTTGGAAGGGCTAGAATAACATGCAACGATTTAACCAACGTATTTGTTTGGCAATTACCGGAGCATCCGGGGCGCCTTATGCTTTAAGGTTGTTGGAATGTTTGGTGGCAGCTAATTGCGAGGTTTATTTATTGCTGTCAGATGCAGGCCAAAAGGTCCTTGAAATCGAAGAGGGCTTAAAAGTTCCAGTTGATATCAGTGAAAAACAGGCCTTTTTTACTCAAAAATATCAAGCCAAGCCCAATCAGATTAAATGCTTTGCTAAAGATGATTGGTTTTCACCTGTGGCAAGCGGCTCTCATGCGCCTGATGCTATGGTGGTTTGTCCTTGCAGCGGCGGAACTTTAGCGGCGATTGCCAACGGCATGAGTAATAACTTAATTGAGCGTGCTGCCGATGTGATGATTAAAGAACAGAAAAAATTGATCATCGTCCCAAGGGAATTACCTCTATCTCCGATTCATCTAGAAAATATGCTCAAACTCGCAAAAATGAACGTCAGCATTATGCCGGCCAGTCCTGGTTTTTATCACAATCCCAAAACGATCAATGATCTTGTTGATTTTGTGGTGGCAAGAATCTTAGATCACCTTAAGCTTGATCAAACTATTATGCCCAAGTGGGGCGTATAAGCCTTGCCTTTTAGCAAATGCCTCAAAGTAGTGCTCGGATTGTCAGATAGAACTTGCAGTGTTAAGCTTTTTACACGTAGTACTTCATAGTTATATTCTTTTTAAGTAAGCAGAGTTGTATAAATTAAAACTAACCAAGGAGTTTTAAAATGTACCAACGTCTCCCTAGTTCTGTGGAACAAGCCTTAAGACCAAGAAATAGATGGAATTGCAATATAACCAGCGTCTTTAAAGTGGTAGCTGGTGGAGGATTAGGTGCATGTGTCGGTGTAGCGGTCGGTTCTGCAATTATGGCAACTGGCTATGGTATTTTAAATGACAGTGAAATGTCAGGTCTCCCGGATTCAATTGGAACTGCTGCTCTAATCGGGGTTGTAGGTGGTGGCATTCTGGGTGGTCTTGAAGGCCTTATTATAAGCCTTTTCAAGGGCCCTTTATTTACAGCTGAACTCGCCCATCCTTCTGCTTCAACTGTGTGTGTATTGGTGGTTTGGCGGTGTCTACTATTGGACTAAATGTTCGCAAATGTTGTTGTCCTTAGCCAAAAGAAAAAGCATCCGAATACATATTGTCCCGATTAAGGCCTTGTTAGAAATTCCTCAAAACAAAAGTGCTCGCATTGGCTGATAGATACTTTGGTGTTAAGCTTATTCCATATATGCTTCACAGTTATATCTTTTTTTTTAAGTAGGATACCCGTATAAATTAAAACTAACCAAGGAGTTTTAAAATGTACAATCCATTACAAGGCAATGAAATAAATGATCGCAATAGTCTAGCTGAGACCTGCCGTGATACGGTAGTTTATACACCTGCAGGTGCATTTATCGGGTTAGTTGCGGGTGCTTTAAACATGGGGATTGGCCATGCAGCTTTATGGCTTTTTGATTCAAGAGAAACGCCGGATTCGTTTGGAACTTCACTCAAAGTCGGGGTGACAGGGGGTGCCATTATGGGAATTTCATTTGGCATGCTTCTAGGACTTCTCAAAAAACCAATGCTGGCATTTGCAGACAGACATCTTAATCCTACCGTGGGATTATGCATAGCAGGGATGGCGCCGTTAGCGGGTGTATTTGCAATTCCCTATGTGGGTAACGCAGTGTTTAATGAGCCTCAAGCTCCAGCAACAGCGATGACGTTTGCGGGAACACTTGGTACGGCACTGACAGCTTTTGGCGTAACCTAGCCAAAAGAAAAAGCATCCGAATACATATTGTCCCGATTGAGGCCTTGCTTTGCAAAGTCTTCCCTGGCGATAAAACACATATCAAAGGGGCCGCAAATATAGGCTGCAAATCGGGATAAATCCTTAAAGTCATCCAGTACGGCTTGATGAACTAAACCTTTTTTACCATGCCAAGCATCATTAGCTCCTGAAATAATTGGAACATAATGGAAGTTCTTAAGGATTTTGCTTAAATTTGAAAATAATTCATGTAGATATAAAAACTCAGGCTGTCTGGCTCCCCAGTATAAAAACATTTCCCGTTTGCTGTTTTTGCGGACTAAATGTTCAATGATGGATTTAAGCGGGGCAATGCCTGTGCCGCCAGCTACAAATAAAATGGGCATAAAGGACTGTTCGCGAAGATAGGCATTGCCGATCGGTGCATTCACTTCAATCTGGCTTTGCTGGTTTAAGGCGTTTGCCACTATCATTGAGCCAGGGTGTTCCGGACTGAATTGAATATGAAGTTCAATTTCAGGCTCTTCAGGCGAGCTGGCAATAGAATAGGGGTAGGCTTTGTTATTGATAAGCAGTTCTAGGTATTGACCTGCAAAAAAACGGATAGGGCCTTTTTCTAATTTAACCTGAAGCAGGCTGTTGCTTAGTTTTTTTTTTCGATAATGTTCAAAGTAGCATGCTGAGTTTTTGGGGCTTCAGGCGCAAGTAGATCAGGGTGATCTATAATCATATCGCTTTTGGGTTGAGCGCAGCAAAGTAGAATTTCGCCTTGTGACTCATCCAGCTCAACAATAGGTTCAATGTCCCCATAGGTATAATCGCCTGAATAAACATGCCCTTTACAGGTTTGGCAAATTCCAGAATGACAGCTAAAGGGAATATCAATGTTAGCATTTTGGCCAGCATCCACCACAGTCTCGCCTGGTTCGCAGGTGAATTCTTGGTTGGTGCCGCGGATTTTAATTTTAAAAGTCATAAACTAAGCCATTTATAAAGGTTCTGGTATTATCGGATATTTTCTTAATATTGTCATCTTTTCATAAAGGCCCGCTAGAGCCTTTATTTTTTAATGAATTTTTTCCAACAATCGTTATAGTCTTAAGTCCAGTCCAAAATCACTTTACCGCATTGGCCCGATTTGACTGTTTCAAAAGCCTGAATATAGTCTTCAGCTTTAAAATGGTGGGTAATCACTTTGCTAATATCCAAACCGCTTTGCAGTAAAGAGGCCATTTTGTACCAGGTTTCAAACATTTCTCGGCCGTATATGCCTTTTAAAAATAAGCCTCTGAAAATAAGGGTGTTCCAGTCAATGCTAATTTCCTTTCCAGCCAGGCCTAATAGGGCCAATCTGCCCCCGTTGTTCATGGTATTGACCATGGCTGCAATGGCGGTTTGAAATCCTGAAATCTCAAGACCTACATCATAGCCTTCAGTCATTTTCAGCTCAGTCATGATCGATTTTAGCTTTTGGGTGGTTTGTTCCACTGTTTGGCAATCTTTCACATTAACAGCTTTGCTGGCGCCCATGGCTTTTGCAAGGTCCAAACGATAGTCATTGACGTCAGTAATCACAACGTGCCGAGCACCCACATGGCGACAAATAGCAGCTGCCATTATGCCGATGGGGCCGGCCCCAGTGATTAAAACGTCTTCTCCTACCAAGTCAAAAGATAAAGCGGTATGAACTGCATTACCAAATGGGTCGAAAATAGAGGCAATGTCATCAGAAATATCGTCAGGAATTTTAAAGGCGTTAAAAGCTGGAATGGCCAAGTATTCTGCAAAACAACCGGGCCTGTTTACACCAACCCCAATGGTATTTCTGCATAAATGGGTCCTTCCGCCTCGGCAATTACGGCAATGGCCGCAGGTAATATGGCCTTCACCAGAAACTCTGTCTCCAACTTTAAAGCCTTTTACCTCTGAGCCAATTTCAACGATTTCACCTACAAACTCATGTCCGACATGCATAGGCACTGGAATGGTTTTCTGTGCCCATTCATCCCATTTATAAATATGTAAGTCAGTGCCGCAAATGGCTGTTTTTTTGATTTTGATTAGGACTTCACTTGAAGCAATCGTTGGAACATCTGCTTCTGACATCCATATGCCAGGTTCGGCTTTCAGTTTTGATAAAACTTTCATTTTAGGCATAGCGTTTCCTATTGAATGACGCCCATTGCTTTGCCTACTTTAGTGAAGGCTGCAACGGCGTGATCGATTTGTTCTAGTGTATGGGCTGCTGACATTTGGGTTCTAATTCTTGCCTTGCCTTTTGGCACAACGGGATAGGAGAATGCAATAACATAAATGCCTTCAGCTAATAAACGATCAGCCATCTCAGCTGCTATTTTTTCTTCATACAGCATGACAGGAATAATCGGATGATCGCCTGGGACTAAATCAAAGCCTGCTTTTTGCATGCCGGACCGAAAATGCTGTTGGTTGCGAATTAAGTTTTCACGCAAATTATGGCTATTTCTTATGATATCCAAAGCGGTGATAGAGGTGGCAGCGATAACTGGCGCCAAGCTGTTAGAAAACAAATAAGGCCTTGAACGTTGCTTTAAAAGCGCAATTACTGGTTTTTTAGCGGAGATATAGCCGCCTGATGCACCGCCTAGTCCTTTGCCTAAAGTACCTGTTAAAATATCTACTTTGCCTAGCACATTGCAGAATTCGTGAGTGCCTCGGCCATTTTTGCCGATAAAGCCGGTAGCATGAGAGTCATCTACCATTACAATCGCTTGATATTTATCCGCTAATTCACAGATGACCGGTAAATTTGCAATAATGCCGTCCATTGAAAATACACCGTCTGTGGCAATCATTTTATAGCGAGCGCCCTCAGCATCCGCTGCCTGCAATTGAGCTTCTAAGTCTTGCATATTGTTATTTTTATAGCGGAACCTTTTTGCTTTACACAGTCTAATTCCATCAATAATGCTGGCATGGTTTAATTCATCTGAAATAATGGCATCTTCTGGGCCAAGCAGGGTTTCAAACAAACCGCCGTTAGCATCAAAGGCTGAGCTATACAAGATGCTGTCTTCCATGCCTAAAAATTCACTAAGTTTTTGCTCAAGCGCTTGGTGGATGGTTTGGGTGCCGCAGATAAAGCGCACCGAAGCCATGCCGTAGCCGTATTTCTCAATATTAAGTTTGGCTGCTTGAATCAGCTCATTGCTGTCGGCTAAACCTAGATAGTTATTGGCACAAAAATTTAAGGCAGTTTGGCCATTTGATAAAGTGATCTCTGGAGCTTGAGGAGAGGCAATAACTCGCTCTGTCTTATACATTCCGCTGCTTTTAATGGACTCTAGTTCTTGCTCAATTCTTTGATAAAACTTAGGATTCACTAGAAGCTCCTTTAAAATAGAAATCAGGCAGGGGATTTTTTCCCGTATTTATTGAGTAACCAGGCTCCTGATACTAAGCCAAGTATAACAATACTGATCATAATAGTAGCCAAGGCGTTAATTTCTGGAGTGACTCCATTACGAATGGTTGAGTAAATAAATAAAGGCAAGGTTGTGCTGCTTGGCCCGCTAATAAACGAGGTAATGACCAGGTTATCAATGGATAAGGTAAAGGACAGTAGCCAGGCTGCAACTAAAGAAGAGGCGATTTGCGGCAAGGTGATCCAGAAAAAGGTCTTAGTCGGTCTTGCCCCTAAATCCATTGCTGCTTCTTCAATAGAGCGGTCAATGCTGCCCAGTCTTGCTTGAATCACAATGGTGGCATAGGCGGTACAGAAAGTAGTATGGCCGATGACGATAGTAATAAAGCCATAAGAGTTGGGAAAACCGATAAATTCGTTCATGCCGACAAACAAAAGCAGCAAGGAAAGACCGGTCACCACATCAGGCATTACGATAGGTGTAATAGACATGCCATAAAAAAAGTTGCGACCTTTAAAAACACCATAGCGCTTGATGACCACTGCAATCATAGTCCCTAAGACCAAAGCAATGGTAGAGGCAGTCACTGCAACTTGGATGCTCAGCAAAGCGGCGGAAATTAGGTCATCGTCTTGAGCAAGAACATGATACCAGCTTGTGGTCCAACCGCCCCAAATATTAACTAGGGTCGAAGCATTAAAGGAATAGATAATCATCATGATGATGGGTAAATACAAAAATAACAGGCCTAAAGTTAAGGCAAATTTTAACCAGAGAGACTGTTTCATGCTTTTGCCTCCTGTTTTAACTGCAGTCTTTGCAGCATTACTACGGGTACCACTAGCAGAATCAACATGATGACAGCCAGGGCTGCAGCAGCACACCAGTTGTTAGCAACAAAGAATTCCTGCCAAATGACATTACCAATCATCAAGGTATTGATGCCGCCTAATACTTGCGGGATCACTACCTCACCTACACAGGGAATAAATACCAATAAAGCGCCTGCAAACACCCCAGATAAAGAAAGAGGCAGCGTAATTTGCACAAAGCTTTTGACTGGGCTTGCCCCTAAATCATAAGCGGCTTCTAACAGAGTCCGGTCCATTTTGATCAAGGTGGCGTATAAGGGCAAAATGAAAAAAGGCAAATAACCGTAAGTTAAACCCAAATACAAAGAAAAGTTATTGTAAATCATGTGAATAGGCGTATCTATAATATGCCATTTCATCAAAAGCTGATTGATCAAACCATTGTTTTGTAAAATATTGATCCAGGAATAGGCCCTCAGTAGAAATGAAGTCCAGTAAGGCAGGACCACTAACATAAATAAAAAATTACGAATTTTGGGGCTGGCAGTAGCAATAGCATAAGTAATCGGATAGCCCACTAAAATGCAAATAAGAGTGGTGCTGGCAGCAATTTTAATCGAGTCTAAAAAAGCCAGAAAGAAAGCGCCATGAGTTAATATAATCAGGTAATTGCTAAAGTCCAAGGTCAGATGCATGGCATTGTTGCCTATTGCCAGTAACGGAGTATAGGGCGGGCTGGCAATGACCGAACTGGCAAAGCTGATCTTTAAGACGAACAGAAACGGAATAAATAAAAACAAAATAAGCCAAAGATAAGGCGGCATTAATACAAACATGCGCCTAATAAAATTTAACTTGTCGTAATCATTAACTCTTAGCTTCATAAGCTCAATACCATGATGTTAGAAGGTTCCCAGCTTAGATAAACGATATCGTTCCAAGTGGGGTAATTTCCTTTTCGTTCCACGTTGAAGTCAGTGGCTTTTAACATTTTGCCATTAGGCAGTCTAACGTGATAGGTAGACAAGCCGCCGATATAAGCAATCTGAGCGACCACTCCTTGCACACAGTTATGAGGGTTTTCTGGATTATAGTTTTCTGGAGGTTCAACACTGATATCTACTTTTTCAGGGCGAACGGCTACCCAGATTTTTTGATTATCTAAGCCTTCGATCATGTGGTCGACATAGAACAAGCAGTTAGCGTCTTCTGATTCAATAATCGCTTCATCCGCATCATTTTGAATAATATGGCCTTCAAACATATTGGTGGATCCAATAAAGTTTGCAGCAAATCGGCTTTGCGGGAATTCGTAAATTTGGTTAGGAGTGCCCAC